>LKMM01000051.1 GCA_001563885.1 Natrialbaceae archaeon B1-Br10_E2g27 | reverse complement strand
CCGGGGTCGTAACCGGACGGCCACCGTTGAACGCCCCACGCGAAAGCGTACTTGAGGGCCGAGGAAACGCGCAACCTTGAACTCCCCTTCGGGGAATCCCACTCCTTCAGGGGTGGGAGGAGGTCAACAGTGTGCAGGCACGTCTATCAGTATCAGTGGTAGCTGGCTCGAGGGAAAACAGAACCCAGCCACCGCGTCGGAGTGTCAGATGTCGTGACCGGGTCCGAGGGCGAAACACTACCCTTTTGACCCCGCTGGCGGTAGTGGGGGGTATATGGGCCGACGCAAGAAGATCGTCCAAGAGTGTGAACGGCTGATGGACGAACCGGAGAACATCCGGAACATCGCCATCGCCGCTCACGTCGACCACGGTAAAACGACCCTTTCTGACAATCTCCTCGCGGGTGCTGGCATGATCTCCGATGAGACTGCTGGACAGCAACTCGCGATGGACACAGAAGAAGACGAACAGGAACGTGGGATTACCATCGACGCAGCGAACGTCTCGATGACCCACGAGTATGAAGGAACGAACCACCTGATTAACCTGATCGACACCCCAGGCCACGTCGACTTCGGTGGCGACGTCACCCGGGCGATGCGTGCCGTCGACGGTGCGCTCGTCGTCGTCGACGCCGTCGAGGGTGCGATGCCCCAGACCGAGACCGTCCTCCGGCAGGCACTCCGTGAGGGGGTCAAACCGACGCTGTTTATCAACAAAGTCGACCGACTCATCTCCGAACTCCAGGAAGGACCCGAGGAGATGCAGCAACGACTCGTCTCCGTCATCGCCGACGTCAACGAACTCATCCGCGGGATGACCCAGGACATGGACGACGTCGACGACTGGACGGTCTCCGTCGAAGACGGCACCGTCGGCTTCGGTTCGGCGCTGTACAAGTGGGGTGTGTCGATGCCCTCGATGCAGCGCACCGGCATGGACTTCGGCGACATCATGGAACTCGAGCGCGCCGACAAGCGCCAGGAACTCCACGAGAAGACGCCGCTTTCGGACGTCGTCCTCGACATGGTTTGTGAGCACTTCCCGAACCCTGTCGACGCCCAGCCCCGTCGTATCCCACGCATTTGGCGCGGTGACGCCGAGTCCGATCTCGCAGACCAGATGCGTCTGGTCGATCCTGACGGCGAAGTCGTCTTCATGTGTACCGACATCTCGATGGACCCCCACGCCGGCGAGGTTGCCTCCGGGCGTGTCTTCTCGGGGAGCTTAGAGAAGGGCCAGGAACTCTACGTTTCGGGGACTGCAGGCAAAAACCGCGTCCAGAACGTCGGCATCTACATGGGTGGCGAACGTGAGGAAGTCGATGCAGTTCCGGCCGGCAACATCGCCGCCGTCACCGGCCTGCGCGATGCGATTGCCGGTTCGACGGTTTCGGAATCGGACATGACGCCGTTCGAGTCGATCGAGCACATCTCAGAGCCAGTCATCACGAAAAGCGTCGAGGCACAGACGATGGACGACCTCCCAAAACTCATCGAGACGCTACGACAGGTCTCGAAAGAGGACCCAACGATCCAGGTTACGATCAACGAGGACACCGGCGAGCACCTCATTTCGGGGCAGGGTGAACTCCACCTCGAGGTCATCACCCAGCGTATCGAAAAGAACCAGGGCATTCCGGTCAACACCGGTGAACCGATCGTCGTCTACCGCGAGTCCGTCCAGCAGGGAAGCGACGAAGTCGAGGGCATCTCGCCAAACCGCCACAACCGCTTTTACATCTCGGCGGAGCCACTTTCGGACGAGATCGTCGAGACGATCAAACTGGGCGAGGCGTCGATGGACATGCCCGAACTCGAGCGTCGTGAAGCGCTCCAGGACGCCGGCATGGACAAAGACGACACCCAAAACGTCGAGCACATCCACGGTTCGAACATCTTACTCGACCAGACGAAGGGTATCCAGCACCTAAACGAGACGATGGAGCTGTTCATCGAGGGGCTAGAGGAAGCACTCGACAACGGCCCACTCGCAAACGAGCCGGTTCAGGGAACGCTCATCCGCCTCCACGACGCCAAACTCCACGAGGACACCATCCACCGTGGTCCGGCACAGGTCATCCCCGCGACCCGCGAAGCCGTCCACAAGTCGCTGATCGACGCCCGGATCAAGATGTTAGAGCCGATGCAGGACGTCCGGATCGACGTGCCGAACGACCACATGGGCGCTGCCTCCGGCGAGATTCAGGGCCGACGTGGTCGCGTTGATGACATGTACCAGGAGGGTGACCTCATGGTCGTCGAGGGAATCGCACCCGTCGATGAGATGATCGGCTTTGCAAGCGACATCCGGAGCGCGACCGAGGGCCGTGCCTCCTGGAACACCGAAAACGCCGGCTTCGAGGTCATGTCAGACTCGCTCCAGCGTGAGAAGGTCATGGAGATCCGCGAGCGCAAAGGCATGAAACTCGAGTTGCCGCCGTCGATCGACTACGTCTAACGATACCCACGATTTTTCCGTCGGGCGTTTGCACTCGAGGAGTCTGCAAGTGTCAGTAGCTACGTTATAAGAGGTTTAGCAGCTAGTCGTCTGCCGTTTCGGGAGCCGATTCCTGCGTACGCGGGCCACCGGCGTGACCGTCGTGGGCGACACCGACTGCGAGTAATTCCTCGGAGATGGCAGGGACGGCGTCGTCGGTGACCGGTCCGTTGGCCTGAATCTCTTCGAGCGATTTCGGGAACTCCCGGAGTTCTTTATGAATTGCGAGGCCGGCGTCTGCGCCTTTGCCCATCGCGACTGGAATCTGGTTGTGGCCGGGAGTCAGATCGCCGACGGCGTAGACACCCTCGAGTGACGTCCGGCCGTGGTCGTCGACGGCAACGGTGCCATCGTCGTTTCGCTCGAGTTCGAGGTTATCGGCGAGTTCGGCGTGGTAATCCGAGCCGTACATCGGGAAGCCACCACGGAATGCCCGGACGGTCCCGTCTTCGAACTCGAAGGACTCGAGCCAGCCGTCGTCGTCTTTGTTCATGCCGGTGATCTCTTCGGTGACGATTTCGACGGGATGATTTCTTACCAGTTCGTCGGTGTCATCACTCCACTCGGGTTCGTCTCCGCGGGTGAGCAGGGAGACATCGTCGGTAACGTTGAGCATGATCATCGCGACGTAGGCGGCGGAGTCGCCGGTGCCCATCACGAAGACGGGCTCGTCGACGAACATGAACGCATCGCAGTGAAGACACCAGTGGAGGCCACGGCCCGTCCGGGGCAGCGGTGGGTCGGGTCGTTCGTCGGCGAAGCCGGTCGCGAGGACGACCCGGCGAACCCGGTAGGCGTCGTCGCCGCTTGCGACCCGAAAGCCATCCTCGACCGAGCCGAGTGGGTCGATATCTTCGACCAGCCCACGCTGGTAGTCCGCGCCGTAGCCCTGGATCTGCTTGCGCGCGGTCTCGAGCAATTCGTTCCCCGAGACCTCCTCGGTGACGCCGATGACGTTGTGCGTGTCGGTCATCATCGCCGCGCGGCCGCCACCGCGATCGATGACAATGGTATCGAGGCCGGTACGAGTCGTATACAGTGCAGTCGTCAGGCCAGCTGGGCCGCCACCGACGACCGCAACGTCGTAGTCGAATTCACTCATTCACCTACTGATTGTGGCTACACACCCAAAAGCGTCTCAGGGTGTCGCTTGGTACCATAGCGACCACACGGGAGAGCTGCCAGGCGCTCGAGTGTCTCAACGCAACTATCCGGCGACGAACGGTCCACACGCCGGAGCGTGCGGAAACAATCTGAGTTGTCGTCGTTATGGTGGCCCGTCAGCCCTGACATATTGTGACAGACGACTACAAAATTAGCAGCATTTATTAACCACGGGCCATATATTGTTATATGCCGTGAGAGAGACCCGACCAGCGCCACGACAGATCGACCCCCTGCACGTCGGATCGAAAGCGGCGCTTATCGGTGGGTTTCTCGGCATCGGTACGGCCGGCGCGATCAGCGGTCCTCCGCTATTCCAAGCGCTGCTTGCACCATCGATCGCTGTACCCGTCGCCGTCGTCGTCTACGCCTGCGTGTTCCGTCTCAGTGACATGTGTGGGCCACGCAGGCGGCTGCACCCAGACTCGCTGTCGTCTTCGACAGCGTCATCCGTTCGATCGACCGAAGACGGTGATCGTTCCGTACCCGAGTAACGGTCTCTCCTCGTACGGTTTCGGTCCGTTCGTTGGTCGATTTCTCATCAAGCGCAATTAGTCGTCGGCAAGAACAGCCTGCCGGTTCGACCGTTCTCGACTGGTTAGCAACGGGGTTCCGTCAGCTCTGGGCCCGAGTCGTGGACCAAAGGGTGGGTCGTCGGGGTCGATTACCCGGCGCGTTTCGTAATCAGTCGAGCGTTCGACCGGTGTGCGGCCGATCGAAGAGATCATCTCGACGTAGTCTGCGACCGAGCGGAACTCGCCGTAGACACCGCCGGCACGTTTGGTGATCTCTTCAGAGAGGATCGTCCCCATGAAGTCATCGGCCCCACACGAAAGCATCTTCAACCCGCCGTCGTCGCCGTATTTGACCCACGACGACTGGATGTGCTCGATGTTATCGAGAAAGAGCCTCGAGACGGCGATCATGAGTTCGTCCTCATCGCGGCTCGCGCCACCGGAGACGACGCCGTGTTCGTAGAGCGGGGTGTTCTGGTGGACGAATGAAAGTGGGACGAACTCCGTGATTGCGCCGTCGACGCGCTCTTGGAGGTCCCGGATCCGTTTCAAGTGGAGCGCACGGTGGGCCTCGTTTTCGACGTGGCCATACATAATCGTCGCCGTCAACCCGAGGCCGGCCGCCGCAGCCCCCTCCATCGCACGGAGCCAATCGTCAGTGCCGATTTTACCCGGACAGATCACCTCGCGAACTTCGTCGATGAGGATTTCGGCGGCAGTGCCGGGGACGGTGTCGAGGCCGGCTTCTTTCAGCCGACGGTAGACTGCCTCGTAGGACCAGTTGCTACCCCGCCGAGCGTGGAAGGCCTCCTCGGGAGTCATCGAGTGAACGTGAACACCGTCGACGGCCATCGCGTCGATCTGGTCGACGTAGGTTCCGGGGCTCGTCTCGTAGCGTTCGGGTGGCTTGTAGTTGACTGCTTTCTGGTCGGAGTGGGCCTCTAGGATCTCGCGGTGTTCGTCGTCTAAGGCAAAGGCGGGGTGGAGTCCGGAGACCGAACAGACCTCGTAGATCCCTCGAGAGACGGCGTCGGCGACGATCTCTCGGGACTCTGTGGGTGTCTTGGTAAAGCCGGCCGTCTCGACGTCGACACCGCGCTCGAACGTGTGAGCAGCATCTTTAAAATTACAGAACAGACAGCCGACGTTACACGCGGTCGTGACGTTGTTGTTCAAATTGGCGACGAAGGTAACCTCCTCGCCGACCACGTCCGCACGTCGGCGGTCGGCGGCCTCGAGGACGCGCTCTTTCCGTCGGGGATCGATCCCCTCACAGTCGGTGCCGGTAGTCAGCAACTCGATCGCGTCGTCGACCGTCAGCCGCTCGCCCGCCCGTGCGTTCGAGAGTGCGTTCTCGAACGACTGATCGGTCTCGGGGACGTGTTCGAACTCGAGGTCGGCATCGGCCACCGGGCGGTCCATCGTCGGAACGATACCCGCACAGCGAGAAAAGGGTGATGATCAGGGGGCTGTGTTGCCTTCGTCCCCCCAGGGCTTGCCAACTCGAGCGTTCCCCGAGAAGAGAATACTGAACCCTTTTGACGTGCCGTCGCGGGAATAGGAGTATGAGCGCCGGCGACCGACCGATAGCAGCCGTCGAGTATCCCACGAGGTGCCAGCCATGACGAGCGTCAAGGAGTTTCGAGTCGACCGAGAGCCGACAGCCGACGAACTCGGCCGTGGCTCGTTTGTCTTCACCGATCAGTACTCCGTCTTCGACTGGGGAGAGATGCCCGATACGATCCCGGCGAAAGGTGCCAGCCTCTGTACGATGGGGGCGTTCAATTTCGAACTGCTAGAGGGGAAGGGTGTTCCGACCCACTATCGGGGCGTCATCGATTCCGCAGGCGAGTCGACCGACGGCGACGTCATTGCACTCACAGACGCCACCGAACCGCCCCAGGAGATGGCAATCGATCTCACGCAGGTTCCCGACCTGCCCCACGAGGGCCGTGACTACGATTACGACCACTACCACACACAGGCGGACGAGAACTACCTGATCCCACTCGAGATCGTCTTCCGCAACCGGGTTCCAGTCGGCTCGAGTCTGCGCCGACGGACGGAGCCGGCCGATCACGGCCTCGACATCTCCGAGTGGCCAGAAGAGGCGATCGATCTGGCCGAGCCGATCGTCGAGTTCTCGACGAAATACGAAGAAAGCGACCGCTATCTCGAGCACGGGGAAGCCGACACCATCGCCGGAAGCGCCGATATCGACGATCTCGAGGAGATCGCCCGTACGGTCAACCGGATCGTCACCGAACAGGCCGAGTCGGCGGGACTGGGACATGCCGACGGCAAAATCGAGTGTCTGTACGTCGACGGCGAGATTCGCGTCGCCGACGTCGTCGGCACGTTCGACGAGAACCGCTTTAGCTACGAGGGCGTCCAACTCTCGAAGGAAGTCCTTCGGCAGTACCACAAACGAATCCAACCCGAGTGGGTCGAAGCTGTCGAGGCGGCAAAATCCGAGGCCAAAGACAGAGGCGTCGCCGACTGGCGCTCGCTGTGTGAGACCCAGCCCGAACCGCTCGAGTCATCGGTGCTCGAGGTCGCAAGCGATCTCTACTGTGCGGGCACGAACGCCTACACCGGTGACGAGTGGTTCGACACACCACCGCTGTCGGCCGCGATCGGGGCAATAAAACGGCTTTGATCGACTGGCAGTGATGCTGGCGAAATCCGCGATGAACGGTCGGGTGGTCCTCGCATCCCGAAGATCCATCTGCCGGTGTGTCCTGAACGATGAGGAACATTTCGGCAATAAAAAGTAACGTTCATATGGCGGTATTCGTCAGTTACTACCGACTACACATGAGCCTCGCAAGTATCGTCGCCGCAAGCCTCGTTCCGTTCGATCTGACGATTGTCGTTACCGCCGTCGCTAGCGTTGCCCTCGCGTTGTTCGTCGGCTTCTTTGCGTTTCTCGCACTCGCACCAGTCGTCTCCGAGAAGTGGACCGAGCAACTCGATGCCACCGCCGCCCGCAGGGGATCACTCGAGGCCAACGAGGCCGACTGAATTTTTATTTTCGGGTTCGCGGGAAGATCAGGCAAACAGTGTCCGGGCGTCCTCGAGTGCAGCGACCAGTTTGTCGACTTCCTCACGCGTGTTATAGACGTAAAACGAGGCTCGAGTCGAGGCGGGGACGCCGAGTTTGTCGTGGAGTGGCTGGGTGCAGTGATCGCCAGCACGGACGGCGACGGTGTGGTCGTTCATGATCGAGGCCAGATCGTGGGAGTGGACGCCCTCGAGGTTGAAGCTGACGAGGCCGCCGCGGTCGGGGCCACCCTCGGGGCCGTAGATCTCGACGTCACCTTCGGCAGTCAGTCGGTCGTAGGCGTAGGCTGCCAGCTCTTGCTCGTGGGCCTCGATTCTGTCCATACCGATTTCCTCGAGCCAGTCGACGGCGGCGTGGAGGCCAACGGCTTCGGCGATCGGTGGCGTGCCGGGTTCGAACTTCCAGGGGAGTTCGCCCCAGGTCGAATCCTCGAAGGTGACTTTACGGATCATGCCACCGCCATAGAGGTAAGGCTCGAGCTCTTCGAGTACGGCCTGTTTGCCATAGAGGACGCCGATGCCGGTTGGGCCGGCCATCTTGTGGCCCGAAAAGGCATAGAAGTCGGCGTCGATTTCGCCGACGTCGACCGGCCGGTTTGGTACTGCTTGTGCGCCGTCGATAAACGAGAGGGCATCGTGTTCGTGGGCCAACTCGGTTAGTTCGGTGACTGGGTTGACCGTCCCGAGCGTGTTCGAGACGTGGACAGCAGAGACGATGGCTGTGTCGTCGTCGATGAGTTCGCGAGCATGATTCATATCGAGGCGGCCGGTATCATCGACCCGGATATACTCGACGTCCGCACCCGCCCGGTGGGCGACCTGTTGCCAGGTCACGAGCGAGGCGTGATGTTCCATCTCCGTGAGGACGACCCGGTCGCCGGGGCCGAGTTCGTTCAGCCCCCAGGAGTAGGCGACCAGATTCTCGCTTTCGGTCGTATTCTTCGTGAAGATGACCTCTTTGCGGCCGTCGGCCCCGATAAAGTCGGCGACGCGGTCGTGGGCCTCCTCGTAGGCAATCGAGGCCGCCTGACTGAGATGGTGGATCCCGCGGTGGACGTTCGCGTTCGACTCCCGGTAGTAGTCGCTCATCGCATCGACGACCACGTCGGGGGTCTGGGTCGTCGCCGCGTTGTCGAGATAGACGACCTGCTGGCCGTCGAACTCCCGCTCGAGAATCGGGAACTCCTCGCGGATAGCCTCGACGTCGAGTGACTCGAGGTTCTGCTGGCTCATTACCTGATATCAGGGGTCGCATACAAAACACTCCTTCGGTTCCGGAGACTCGAGTCGACGATGGTCGCTCCGATAGCAGGTCCCGAACAGAATATTCCTCGGCGTTTTTGATACCGTCAGTACATCCGCAACAGCTGTGCGTGGTGAGTCTCGCCGACCTCGAGGACGTTTGCCTCGTCGATGAGTTCGGCTTCGACCGCGAGGCCAACGGCCTGGGTGCCGACGATGTTCGCGATATCGGCTCTGGCGAGGCTATCGATGACTGTCTCCTCGTCGGCCTCTTCGCCGCCGTAGAACTCTTCGGTGACCGTCAGCGAGAACTCACCTTCCTCGAACGTCTCGCCGAGGACGTCACTATCGCAGACGGCGACCAACAACCCCTGTTCGGTCGTCCGCTCGTTGACGATCATTCAAGCCTAAACTCCCGGTCGCGGTCTCGCTCGCCATCCGGCTCGCGTGTTCCCCCCTGCATCTCTCGGCGCTGTTCGACCAGTTGCTGTTCGGCTCGTTCACGCATCGCGTTTGCCTCGTCTGCGATTTCCTCTGCCTCGTCGTACTCGCCGAGTTCCTCGAGAATCTGGGCTTTCTCCTCGAGAACAGTAGCGTTTCGCATTCCCAGCCTGATCGCGTTGTCGATACAGTGAAGCGCCTCCTCAGCCAGGCCGCGTTCGGCGAGGAAAAACGCCCGATTGTACCAGCCCTGGGCGAATCGCTCGTCGATTTCGACGGCCCGTTCGGCGTGCGTTAACGCCTGGCTCGTCTCGCCGAACTCCCAGAGTGCGTAGGCTAAATTCGTCTCGGCGGTCGCGGCGTGTTCGCTCGCGTCGTCGATCGCAAGCGCCTCACGGTAGGCACCGATGGCTTCGTCGTACTCCTCGAGTTGGGCGTGGGCTGCGCCTTTGTTCACCCAGGCTTCCTGCTGTATGAGTTCGTCGTCAGCAAACCGCGCGGTGCGCTCGAAGGCGTCGGTGGCCTGCTCGTAGCGGTTAATTCCCATGTAGTTCAAGCCAACGTCGAGTAACTCCTCGGCGTCGACTTCGTCGGCGGCAATGGTGCGTTCGTCGAGTACGTCGGCGAGGACCCGTGAGTCGACGGGGTCGACCTTCGACGGGTCGACGTTCAGTTCCGGCGGATCCAGGTCGAACTCGTCGTAGGGATCGCCAAAGCCCTCACCTTCGGAGAAACGGTGGTCCTCTCGGTCAGTCATGGCGGGAATGTGGCGACGGCGACTGTTAAGACCTGCGACCCAGCGACTCGTGTTGTCCCCACCGAGACCAAAACACACGTACCAAGCGGCAAACATAGACGAGATAACCTCCCAGGTCGAAACCCACGTCGAGTTGCAGTGTTGAGATCGATCTCCCGGTCAATCGCCAAATCCCAGCAACGACCGAAGCGTTCGCGTCTTGACGCCACATGTCTGGGCGAACGCACAGCTCTCACACTTCGAGCGGTTTTTCGTCCGCGGCGGCGGCCCATCGAGTTCGCGGACAGTCCGTAGCGCTCGCCGATACCGGCCGGTTCGCCGAACCGTCAACTCGAGTGATCGAACCACGCCGTAGGCTGGGTACTCAACCCAGGCGCGATCGACCGGCCGTTCGTATTCCCAGGCCAGCGCCTTTGCGGCGGCGACGGCGTGGACAGATTGAGACTCCCAGACGCCCTGCGGAGGCGGTTGTCCACTCGAGACCAAGACCGGTTCGACCGGATCGGCGAGTACTTTATGTACGACGCCACGACAGTCTCGGCCAGTCACACAGACATCTCGTCGATCCGGGTTCCGAAGTCGCTCCCACTCGCCGGCATCCTGAAGAGATCGTCTGGTCGCCGCTAACTGATCGCGGTACTCGACCGGCGAGAGCGCGATCGGTTCGTCCTCGAGCGTTCCCGCAGGTGCCTCGAGCAGTTGCTCATAACGGGGCTCGAGCCCCCGAATCGCCTCGACTCGCGACGGTGGCTCCCGATCGGTGTCGTTCGTCCGATGATAGTATAGCTTCCGTGGACAGTACGCGGCCGTCCGCAGGTCGCTGAACGTAACGTACCCCGACACGTTCGGTGGTGGCCGCCCTATGGTATATAAACAGTCGCCCGTCGCCTCGAGTCACAACTCGAGGAGACGACGAACACTGTTTTACTCCGTTTGAAGGCGAGACAAGCAGTTGTGTGAGACACGCGGCAGTACCGAGTGGCCGGCGCGAGTCGACCCGAGAGTAAAAAAAGATCGTTAGAACTCCACGTTTGTTTCCATTCCCTCGGTAGCGTCCTCGAGGCCGTCTTCGCGGACGTCTGAGGTCATTCGGCCGGCGAGGTCAGCGTCGGCGAGGATGCTGTCGAACTCATCGCGGTAGCGGTCGTTTGCGGTTCGGGATTCGTCTTCTGCGTCGGCGACTGTTCGATAGCGCTCGATGTCGGCCTCACTGACGCCGTACTCTTCGGCGAGGGTGGCGTCGTCGTCCGCTCTGTTGCGGATCGCTGCGAGATCGACCCCGTCGG
>LKMM01000050.1 GCA_001563885.1 Natrialbaceae archaeon B1-Br10_E2g27 | reverse complement strand
TTCTTGCCCGCGCTGTTGGGCCTGTGGATACTCCTCGCTGCCACCTGGTTGTTGAGATGGGGGCTGTCCGTGCTGGCGTGTCGGCTGCTGTTGGCCAGACCGCATTTCGGGCTGGCGCTGGTGCTGTGTCGGCCCCTGTCCATACTGATCCTGCCGTTCAGACCCTCCGTATGCGTCGGGTGTCTGTGGTTGTCCGCCCTGCGCTGTCTCCTCTCTGCGGGCTTCCCCGCCGTAGGTCATCTGTTCTGATACCCACTCACCGGTCTGGGGATACTGCTGGGGCGGTTGCTGGGTGCCAGCCTGCTGGAACTGACGTCCGTATTGCTGGCCGGAGTGTGCACGCTGTTGTCCCTGCTGTGGTTGCTGAGTGCTCTGGTGTCCCCCCATCGATTGATGCCCGCTCACCTGGGCTTGCTGTTGTCCTTCCTGGGCGGACTGGGCGGCTGCATCCACACTTTTCTCGAGTGCCCGTTCCATCTCCGGCATAAGCGCCTGCATCCCCTGGAGATAGTTCTCGAGCACCGTTTCGGTAAACTGCTGGCCCGGGAACGTTCCCATCATCGACTGGGTCATCTCCATTCCCTGTTGCTGGGCAGTCTCCTGCCAGCGCAACGCACTGAGAGTCATCCGCGCCATATTCTGCTGTAAATCGAGCAGCTGCTCTATTGCCTGCTGGCCCTGGTTCATCGTCTCCTCTTGCATCTCGGCTGTCGAACTCGAGGTGGGTTGCTGGTCAGTCATCGTATCTACTGGAGCGTCGACTCCGGTACTTGTCGGCGACCGTGCAGTGGTCGGCCGGCTCATAACGGTCGACGCCCGCTCGTTCCAAGCGCCACTCGAGAGCGAAATAAAGGCCCAACTCGGTTACGAACGGAAACGGCCGCAACCGAACGAAACACTCGACGACCACGAGTAGAACACTCGACGACTACGAGCAGATCGCGGTTACACACTACGGGCGTTGGGATCGATCCGTGTCTCCCATACCGTCGTAATACCGTCTTACCGCACCGACTCGAGTCACCGCCGCCTTAGGAATCCGGCTTGCCGTGGGTAACACCGTCTTGTTGTTCGGCGTGCATCCGACGCAGGGCTGCCCGTGCGTTCGTCGCTTCGTACCCGAAGAAGACGGCGTTTCCGTAGGCGTCTGCGACTTCGGTTGCATGCAGTAAATTGTCGATATCGACGTTTACGGCGTATAATTCGATATTGAACGGCGTCTCGAGAGCACTCTCGAAGCCCTTTGCGATCGTCTCGAGCCAGTAGGTCGTTTCGTAGGCAGTATCGTACAGCGGGACGACGAACTCGTCGACGTATTCTTCGATGGCCTCGAGGTCGATCCCCGCGCGTTCGTAGAGGTGGCCCGGATACGGATCGGGATACAGTGTCATATACACCGTGCCGGGGATACGGGCCGTTGCCTCGGCGACGAACTCGGTGATGGTGTGTGCACGCCACTCGAAGTGGTCGTCGATGTCGTGTTCCTCGAAGGCGCGTTCACAGAACCCACACCGGCAGTATTCAGCCCGCGGGAACCCGATATCGTCGAGTCTGAGATCCTCGTTTGCGTCGACGCAGTCGTCGATAATCTCGAATAACCCCTCGCGGTAGTCCTTGCGAGTCGGACAGATATACGCCCAGTCAAAGTAGGGGCGATCGCGTGTCGCCGGTCGCCCCAGGTCATCGACCGGAACGAGCGATGGATCGGCATCGGCGGCCGCGTTGTCTCCGAAACACGACACCATATTGATTCCGTCTTCGACCGGTTCGGCTGATCGCCCGGTGACGTCTTTGACCTCGTAAAACCCACGATCGAACTCCGGCCACTCGAGTTCATCGGCATTTCGCGTCACGACCCCGTACATATCTCGAGATACGTCCCCGTGGCCGTAAGCCGTTCGATAGATACAACAGACTGATCGGCGGATACTGCAAGCGCCCGAAAGACCATCGGTCCTCGGGCGGTACTCTCTGAGTGGTATTTCTCGAGAGAGAACTATTCGATAGGATCGTAGTCGACTTCCACGGAAGAGGATCGGCTGCTTAAGACCTTCCAGAGGACCGCGATGATGACCAGCGCGATCACGACTTTGATTACTCGTGACATATCCACATGGCAGTTGGCGTGGTGGTCACTTAGATATTCTGGAACGCTCCATTACGAGAAACGACACCCGCCATGCAGCTTTTCGCGCTAGCCCGGTCGAAATTCGGGCTATGTTTCGATGAGTGAAGCAATGTTTTCGCGAACAATTGTGCCACAGTAGACACACCGAACGCCGTCCTCGAGCACCTCGAATCGGGAGGTGACGGGTTCGTCACCGGTCGTGATACAGCCGGGATTTGGACACGAGAGGACGCCGTCGACCGTCTCGGGACGTTCGACGCGGTGTTTGCCGACGACTTCGTACTCGCGGACGATGTTGATCGTCGCGTCGGGTGCGATCAGCGAGAGGACGTCGACTTCGTCCTGGCTCAACTCCCGTCCTTCGACTTTCACGATATCTTTTCGTGCAAAGCGGTCGGATGGGACGTTCATCCCCACCGACACCTCTTCGCCTCTGGTGCCGTCGATGTCAAGAATCGCGAGGACGTTCAGCGCCTGGCCACCGCGGACGTGGTCGATTACCGTCCCATCGCGGATCTTGCTCACGCGCAGTTCGTGGGCCGAGTCATCCGTTGGCTCGCGGTCGTTACTCATCTATCTCACCTCCTTCGAGAAGCATATCGAGCAGCGCCATCCGCACCGGCACGCCGTTGTGTGCCTGCTCGAAGTATGCAGCGTGGTCTGTCTCGTCGATTTCGGGTGCAATCTCGTCGACACGTGGAAGCGGGTGCATGATCGTTAGCTCCTCGTCGGCTACCTCGAGTGTCTCGGCGTCGATCTGGTACTCGCCGGCGACCTGCTGGTACTCGTTTTCATCGGGGAAGCGCTCGCGCTGGATTCGGGTCACATACAGCACATCGAGGGATGGAAGGATGTCGTCGATGTGCTCGTGTTCGCGGATCCGGGCCCCCGTCTGGCCCTGGTGGAGGTCGTAGACAACCTCTCGAGGGAGGTTCAGACTCTCCGGGCTGATGAAATGCTGGCTGGCGTCGAAGTTTGTCAGCGCGTGTGCCAGAGAGTGAACCGTCCGGCCGTACTTGAGATCGCCCATAATTCCGATCGTCAGATCGTCGAGACCAGTTGTTTCCCGAATCGTGTACAGATCGAGCAAGGTCTGTGTCGGATGGTGGCCAGCGCCGTCGCCTGCGTTCAACAGTGGAACGTCGACGAACTCACTGGCCATCGTCGCCGCACCCTGCTTTGGATGGCGAAGGACGATCCCGTCGGTGTAGCCCTCGATGACGCGGACCGTGTCGGCGAGTGTCTCACCTTTCGTGACACTCGAGGATTCGACTGAACCCATGTCGACGACATCGCCGCCGAGTCGTTTCATCGCGGTTTCGAAGCTCATCTTCGTCCGCGTACTCGGCTCGAAAAACAGCAATCCGAGCAGCCGGCCAGCGTGGCGGTCGGCGGCGGCCGACGGGTCGGCGTCTAACTCGGCGGCCCGATCGAGCACCGCTTCGATGTCGGCACGCGAGAGTTGTTTGGTCGTGATGAGGTGGTCGTGGCGCATTCGTTCGTCAACGGGCCTGCGTTCGTATTCAATCCCCCGTTCGACATCGGCGACTGGCCTTCAGTCAGCAACTGTAGTGGTGGCGATTGTCACAAACCAAAGCCAAAGAGTTATCCGGCCAGTTGCGTTACGGTTGGTTACGCTATGGAGGGGCGGTTAAAAACGGGTATAGACGTTCTAGACCGGAAACTCGACGGTGGGCTCCCTCCGGGCTGTATCGTCGCGTTTACCGCAGACCCTGCCAGTCAATCCGAACTCTTCTTGTACGAACTGACAGCAGTCCGCGGAACGCTGTATCTTTCAACACAGCGATCCGATCAGGCGATCCGTCACGCGATCGAACACTCGCCGTCGGAAGTTGGCAGTCCAACCGTCAGACGCGCCTCGAGTGAGAACCCACTCGAGGATGCCAGACGACTCGTCCAGGCACTGCCGGAAGGCGCAAACCTCATTATCGATCCCGCAGACGTCCTCGAAGAGACTGCCGAGGATGCGTACGTCGACTTTCTCAACCACCTCAAAAGCCGGATGCTCGAGACCAAAAGCATCGCTATTCTCCACTGTTTAAAGAGCCAGACAGAACCCGACAATAGATCACGAACGTACCACGCAGCTGATGCCGTCTTCGACCTCCGAACGCAGGTCGCCGGCACCGACCTCGAGAACACCTTAGCGATTCCAAAGTTCCGCGACGGCGGCCAGCCAACCGAGACGATCAAACTCGAACTGACGACGGAAGTCGCAATCGACACGAGCCGCGATATCGCCTGATCTCGCTTTGGTTAGCGGGTATCCGCTGCCGCCTGAGCAGCCGCCTCGCGGACGGATTCGACCGAAAGCGAGGAGAGGTCGACCCGCCTGCCCCCAGTCTCGCGTGCGACCAGTTTTGAAAGGCCGGCTCGAGAGCTATCGTCCGCGTCGACGACGAGTACCTGCGCATCCGTCGCCGCGAGTCGTCTGGCCGCTTCCCGCGTCGACGCCGTTGGGCTTCCTTCGGAAACAGTTGCCCGCCCGTCGGTGACGAGGACGACGACCGATGCGTCAGGTTGGGCCTGTTCGATTACGTTGCGGGCCGTCTCGAGACCGGCCGGCAGCGGCGTGCGGTCCCCCGATGGGAGCTCTTTTAGGTGGCGTGCGGCGAGTGAGACGCTGTCGGTCGGTGGCAACAACACGTCGGCATCCTCGCCGGCGAAGGCGACGAACGCAACCTCGTCGCGTCGCTCGTAGCTTTCGCGCAACATCTCGAGGACGACACCTTTTGTCGCCCGCATCGCCGGTCGCATCGAGGCGCTGGCATCGACGGCAAAGACGATCGTGACTGACGTCTCGCCCGTTCGAACCGACTGTCGCAGGTCCTCGCTCTCTACCCGTGACTGGCCACGCTTTGTGGCTGCCCTGATCGAGGCCGCGGCGTCGATCGGGCCATCCTCGCTCGCGGGTTCGGTACGGACCCGGACCCCGCGGTTGTCGACGCTCGGCGAGACGCCGGCCCCACCGCCGTGGCTGTTCGTCGACGCCTCACTCGAGGGGCATTCGAGATCCGGCGAGGCAGCCTCGCCAACACCTGCGACCTCTCCCCGTTTCTGGCCGGGTACCAGCGGCTGGGCCGTCTCTGACTCACTCGAGTCGTCTCCTTCAGCACTGTCGGTCGATCCGTTCTGATCGCCCTTAGCCGAGCTCTCCCCAGAGCCAGGGCTGTCGCCGGATGACCGATCGTCAGCAGCCGATTGGCCGTCCCCATCCGACTCGAGTCCCGACTGGGATGGTGTGGTCCCGTCGGAATCTTCCTCCGATCGGTTCGACCCTTCGCGTTGGTCTCCGGCCTCACTGTGGCTCTGGTCTCCGGACTCACCGCCGTCGTCGCCGGTCGGCTCCGGCTCGTCGTCGCTCGAGGATTCATTAGGCCCTTCGGAGGCTTCGTCTCCGGGCGAGTCCTCGAACTGTTCGTCGAGGATCTCCTCGAGATCAGGTTCCTCTTCGAACGGCGTCGATCGAAGTCGGTGGGGCAGGGCATAGCGTGCAGCCTCGCGGACGTCGGTTTCGATTACGGTCGTTCGGCCCGCAAGAGCAGCGAGCGCCATCGCAGTCCGGGCCATCGCGATATCGCCGCGGTGGCCGTCGACGCCAGCCACAAGGCAGGTTTCGGCGATTTCGTGTTTGAACTGATCCGGGAGCGAAACCCGCGGCAACCGATCGCGGGCGGCGAGAAGCTCCGAGCGGAGTGTCTCGAGTTCCTCGGCGTACTCCGCTCTGGGCTCTGTATCGGTTCCGGAGTTGAGTGTGCGCTCGATAATCGAGACGCGGTCATCGACCTCCCGACAGCCCTCGACGGTCGCCTGGAGGGCGAATCGATCACGGAGTTGTGGGCGAAGGTCGCCCTCTTCGGGGTTCATCGTCCCGATCAGGGTACACTCAGCCGGATGGGAGATGCTCATGCCGTCGCGTTCGACCGTGTTGACCCCGCTTGCGGCAGCATCGAGGATGACGTCGACGAGATGGTCCTCGAGTAAGTTCACCTCGTCGATGTAGAGAATTCCCCGATATGCGCGAGCGAGTAATCCGGGGTCGAACTCGGCCGAACCGGCGAGGGCGTCCTCGACGGAGAGGGTGCCGACGACACGGTCTCGAGTCGCCCCCAGTGGGAGCGTCACCAGCGGGACGGGCCGGGTTTCGACCTCTAACTCCTCGAGGTCGCGTTCGCGACAGGATGGACACTGCAAGCTGGGGTCGTCGGGATGACAGCCATAGGGGCAGTCTGCGACGGCTCGCTGGTCGGGCAGTAAGTCGACCAGGCCGCGAACCGCAGTCGATTTCGCCGTCCCCTTCTCGCCGACGACGAGCGTGCCATCCAGGTCGTCATCTGTCGCGACAGCAAGCAGTACGCGCTTGAGTTCCTCCTGGCCAACGATCGCCGGAAACGGAAGCGACGACAGTTTTTTGTCGCCAGGCTCTGCAACCATGGTTGAGATAATACAAGAGAGCTTTAAAATGACACGCATCGGGATCTACACTGCGACGGCAAACGAACTCGGCTCGATCGGACAGGCCGCGAGACGACTCGAGGATGTCGAACTCGTCGTTCGGTCCGAAAGCGACCTCGAAGCGGAAGCCGCAATCGAGGAGTTTCTCGAGGAACTGCGCGAGGCGACGGCGGCGATTTTCTGGCTCCATGGAGCCGAAGACAGCATGCCGGGCTATGAGTATGCGACCGACACTCTCCGCGAGGCAGGCGTTCCGTTGATCGTCAACGCCACCGGCGACGCCTTCGCCCTCGAGGATACGACAGTCAGCGACGACCACCGCGAACAGGTGTACGAATATCTCGAGCGCGGCGGGACGGTAAACATCGAAAACTGCTGTCGATTTTTGGCGAGTGCGTACGGTGATCGTGACCTCGAGTATGCAGAACCGACAGCTTTGCCGACCGAAGGCGTCTACCACCCCGACTATCCAGCAGTCGACTACGAAGACTTACTCGAGACCCACGACCCGGACAAACCGACGGTCGCCGTCTGGTTCTATGAATCCCACTGGACCCACGAGAACACCCGGTACGTCGACACACAGGTTCGAGCGCTCGAGGCCCAGGGGGCAAACGCGTTGCCGATTTTCTGCAATCCGGCGACTGACACCGAGAAACAGGAAGATGCGGAGTGGGTCACCGACACCTGGCTCATCGACGACGAAGGCGGGCCGGTAGTCGACGCCGTACTCTCGTCGTTTATGTTTTCACTGTCGATGGACGAACGCGGCCGGTCGGCAAGCGGGGAGGGCAAGTCGGCCGAAGACGTCTTTCTCGACCGACTCGGCGTCCCCGTCATCCAGACGATCACGACGATGCGATCACGGTCGCGCTATGAGTCGAGCGATACGGGCGTGATGGGCTTCGAACTCGCACTGTCCGTGGCCCTCCCGGAGTTCGACGGCAACATCATCACACACCCAATCTCGGGCAAAGAACGCACCGACGACGAGGGGGGTATCGGCAGTGCTCCGAAACACCACTTCCCGATCGAGGATCGGATCGACCACGCGACCCGGCTGGCGGTCAACTGGGCCACCCTTCGACACACCCCCAACGAAAAAAAGCAGGTCGCCGTCGTCTTGCACAACTACCCGCCGAGCGACGACGGGATCGGGACCGCGTTCGGCCTCGATAGTCCCGAAAGCACCGTAAACTTACTCGAGGAACTCGACTCGCGGAGGTATGACCTCGGTGGCGAACTACCCGACAGCGGCCAGGAGTTGATTGACACGCTGACCGCCCAACTTACGCTCGAGGACCGGTGGGTCGCACCCGAAGACGTCCGTGAGCTCTCGGTGGACGTCGTCCCAGCCGACACCTACGCCGAGTGGTTTGCAGACACCGACGAGCGATTCCAAGAGCATATCAACGCGGAGTGGGGCGAGCCACCGGAACGGCCGTTTGCTATTCCTGGCGTCGAGTTCGGCAACGTCCTCGTGACCGTCCAGCCCCCACGCGGGTTCGGGATGGACCCCTCGAAAGTCTATCACGACTCGGATCTCCAGCCACCACACGACTACTATGCCTTCTATGGCTGGCTCCGACACACCTTCGAGGCCGACGCGGTCGTCCATCTCGGAACTCACGGCAGCCTCGAGTGGCTCCCCGGCAAGACCGTCGGCCTAAACGGCGAGAGCGCGCCCGACCAACTCGTCGATGACATCCCGAACGTCTACCCCTACATCGTCAACAATCCGGGCGAGGGAACCCAGGCCAAACGCCGCTCGTATGCCGCCATCGTCGACTACCTCACGCCCGTCATGCGTGCGGCCGGCACCTACGACGAACTCGCCGACCTCGAGGAACTGGCAAACCAGTACCGAGAAGCCGGGATGGAAGACGCCCGGGCCGACGACGGCGAGCACTTAGAGACCCTGATCCGAGAGACAGTCGACGACCTGGATCTGGCCGTCGAACTCGGTATCACAGGAGACATAAGCGAGAAAGCAGACGTCCGTGGTCCTGAGGAAGCCGGCTCGACGCTCGCCGAGGGCGCGGTCGAGGGTGACGGCGTCGGCGAGGAGATCACCGTCGACGACCTCGTCTCCCGCATCCACGACTACCTCACCGACGTCAAGACGACCCAGATTCGACTCGGACTCCACACGATGTCCGAACCACCCGAAGGCGAGCGACTGGTCGAGTATCTGGTCGCACTGACCCGCCTCGAGAACCCCGACGCGCCAAGCTTACGCGAGAGCGTCGCCGGCGCGCTCGGTGTCGACTACGAGACGATGCTCGAGTCGCCGGGCACCTACGACGTCGATCTGGGAATGACCTACGCCGAGGCCGCAGATATCGTCTACGAGACGAGCATCGATCTCATCGAGACCCTAGCCGAACACGACTTCGACGTCCCGGTCTCGGAACTCGAGAGCGGGCCCGATGAGGAGGTCAACATCAACCTCATGATCGTCGACATAGAGACGGTCGGCGACGCAAAGGCCAAACCCGGCGCTCACGACGACTTACGTGAGGTGCTTGCGTTCATCTGCGAAGAGGCCAAACCTCGCGTGCAGGGTGCCGAAGACGAGATTCCACGAACTGTAGATGCCCTCTCCGGCCAGTACGTCCCGCCGGGGGGCTCGGGTGCACCCACCCGCGGCGGTGTGGACCTGCTGCCGACGGCCCGCAATTTCTACACGCTCGATCCCCGCAAAGTGCCCTCGAAGGCAGCCTGGCAGGTCGGCCGCGAGGTCACAGAGGGCGTCCTCGAGCGCCACCACACAGAAAACGATGCGTACCCCGAAGAGATCGGCGTCGTCGCCTGGGGAACGCCGACCGTGCGCACGCGAGGCGAAACCATCGCGCAGGTGCTCGCCATGATGGGCGTCGAACCCGTCTGGACCGACGCCGGCCGGATCGATGACGTCGAACCGATCGCACTCGAGGAGTTAGGGCGGCCCCGAATCGACGTGACGACCCGAGTTTCTGGCCTCTTCCGGGATGCATTCCCCGCCGCCGCAGGCGTCCTCCACGACGCCGTCGACGCCGTTGTCGACCTCGAGGAACCACCGGAGTTGAATTTCATCAAGAAACACGTCGAGGAAGAAGCCAAGCGGTTGCAGGCCGAAGAAGGCATAGCGGAAGCAGACGCCCGTAAGGCCGCTACACATCGTGTCTTTACGACCAAACCCGGCGGCTACGGCGCGGGGACGAACAAGGCCGTCGACGAGGGCAACTGGGAGGACCGCTCGGATCTCGCAAGCGTCTACGTCCAGTGGGGCGGCTACGCGATGGGCTCACGCGGTCGGGTCACAGATGCCCACGACGCATTCGAACGTCGACTCTCGAGTGTCGAGGCCACGGTCAAACTCGAGGATACGATGGAACAAGACGAGTTCGACTCCTCCGATTGGTATGCCTTCCACGGCGGCTTCATCAGCGCCGTCACGGAAGTCTCGGGCGAGGAACCGGCCTCTTATGTCGGCGACTCATCCGATCCCGACAACGTCTCAGTGTATACCAACGAGGAGAAAGTTCGCAAGGCAATGCGCGCTCGCGTGCTCAATCCCGACTGGCTCGAGTCGATGGAAGATCACGGCTATAAAGGTGCTGGGGACCTCTCGACGACCGTCGACATTACCCTCGGCTGGGACGCGACCACGGGCGTCATAAGCGACCGCCTGTGGGAAGATGTCGCCGAGAAGTTCGCCTTCGATCAGGATCGCCAAGACTGGATGCGCGAGGTCAATCCCTGGGCCCTCGAGTCGATCACCGACACCTTACTCGAAGCGATCGATCGGGACCTCTGGGATGCCGACGACGACACCATAGATCGGTTGCGCGATATCAATCTCGACGTCGAGGGCGACCTCGAGGCGAAGACGACGAACGCGGCAGTTGGGGTGAACGGCGATGACTGACCGAGAGACTGGGGAAACCGAGGGGGACTTCGAGCGAGAGTACGCCGATCTCGGGGCGACAACCCAAGAGGCGATGGACATCGCCGAGACGAGCATGGACATCGTCCGGCAGTTCGTTCCTGACGAGACGCTGGCCGATCGCGTTCGGCAGAAATCAGTTCACTCGATGGGCGACATCGAGTTTCAACACCTGCTTCGGTTTACCGGCAGCGACGAACTCGGCGACGACGAAGACACACCGGTCCGAGCCGGCGCTCGAGCCGTGCTTCGGGAAGCCACGATCGTCACCGACATCACGATGTCGAAAGCCGGCATCACGGGCCGTGGACACACCTGCGAGACACGCAAGGCGATCGGCAACGGAGCCGATCTCGCAAAGGAGACGGGGATGACCCGGACCGCGGCCTCGGTGCTCGAACTCGACAAACAGGGCGTCTACGAGGATGCGATCGCCGTAATCGGCAACGCGCCGACGGCCGCCTTTGCGCTTGCCGATTGCATCGAACATGGCACCCGACCTGCAGTGATCGTCGCCACACCCGTCGGCTTCGTCAAGGCCGAAGAGAGCCGAACGCGAGTTCGCGAAGTCAGCCGCGAGTACGGCGTCCC
>LKMM01000049.1 GCA_001563885.1 Natrialbaceae archaeon B1-Br10_E2g27 | reverse complement strand
TATGAGCGACAGCGACGCAGGCGACGACAGCGGAATCGACAAGGAAGCCCTGCGTGAGGAACTGCGCGAAAAGTACGAACGCGACGAACGCGAACGCGAGGCCACCCAGCGGATGAGCGATCTACTGCTCAAAGGGGCAACGATGACCAACGCCCACTGTGGCACCTGTGGCGATCCCCTCTTTCAACAGCAGGGGACGACCTTCTGTCCCAGCTGTCACGGCCGACCCGAGGCCGTCGACGGCACCGGCCTCGAGACGGAGACAGATCAGCCAGATGCGACGACCGGATCGACACCCTCGGACAATGTGCCCGCTACGGATCCAAAGAATCGAGCCCCGGAGACCACAGCCACCGAACCCGAGGACCGAACCACAGACACCTCGCCGGACCCGACATCGCCCGCGAACGTCCCCTCAAAATCGGATCGGGAGCCACCCACGCCCCCCAGTCCGGCTGGGCGGACGCCGTCGACTCCCGACTCCGCTAGCTCGAGTGACCGAACACCACGATCAGTCGACGGCGACCTCGAGACGGCTCGGGATTCGCTGCGACGCGCCCTCGAGAAGTTCGCCGCTGGCGCTGCTGAGACCGACGATCCACGCTATGCAACGGAGTGTCTCGAGGCGGCTCACGAGGCGAGTAAGGTACTCGAGAGGGTGCGGTAACCGTCGCCAACGAACTGCAGAAGCCGATTCTCAGTCGAGAAACCGTGCCTGGACGTCTTCAGTTGGCATCATACACTGTTCTTTTTTGCCGAAGATTCGGTAGCGATTGGCTGCGACGAGGTCGTATCCCCAGTCTCTGAGCCGGCGGGGGAGATACGCAAGCGGTCTGGCGAGTGTATAGATGCCGCCGATAATAGCGCCGATCTGAATCACGGCTCCCGATTTGACATAGACGTCCTCGCCGTCGATCAAGACAACCGAGTCGAGATCGTGATCCTCGAGACCGTATTCGGCGAGTAAGGCCTCGCCGACCTCAGACTGCAGGGAGGCAAACCGAAAGATGCCGTCGGGATCTCGAGGGATGAGAAACTGGACGAACCCGGTACAGAGGTTACAGACGCCGTCGAAGAGGACGATCGCGCCGTCGTCGGGAATCTCGTCGTCCATCGGTTACCGAACGTACCGGGCGAGTCCAGTTCAGGGTTCCGGTTGCTGGTGTTTCACTCGAGGGAGGTCCTCACTCGGGTGGATCGATCTCGAACGCTTCGCTGTCATCGAAGCTGTCTTTATGCAAGAGGTCGATCTCCGTCTCGCGTTCGTCCGGCGTGGTAACCGTCTCCATCGTGATGTCTTCGTTGACGGCGTAGATGTTGACCGTCGAGAGTTCGGTATCGTGTTCGTCCGGCCACGTCGTCTCGTAGTACTCGAGCAGGTGGACGTGTGCCCCGCCTGCTCGGTTGTCGCTTGCATGCCGTCGAACAGTATTCATATAAAATCGCTCGCGGTAGGTGTCGTACTGCTGTTGGAGTTCTTCCTCGGGTCGGTCATACGATAGCGACCGATTGTTATAGATGTCAATTGTCTCGCGGTCGTCAGTCATCGCAGCAAAGACGTAATAACGATCGGTCGTCCGCGGCGCTGGTGCAAAGACAGTCCAGTCGGGTTGTGAGACGGCAAACGCCGAAAACGTGTCGTCGACCCCATCGCTCGTCTCCTCGACGGTGTCGACGGCCGCCAGTGGAGTGTGTGGGATAACAACCATTGCGACCAACGAAACGACGATTGCGATGAGAACGATCGAATAGAGTCCGGATTTCGCCCGTCGGTACCTCTCGTGATTGATCTCGAGACGTGGGAGTCGGCCGACGTAGCGCTCGAGAGTCGCCGTTTTCGAGGCGAGTCGGGCAGGCTCGAGGTTCACAGAACGTGCAAGCGTCACCAGATCGTCCCAGAACTGGGTCTGGAAAAAGAGTACCAGCCCGGCGATGGCGACGAAGGCGAACGCACCGATCCGGACGGTGACGGCGAACGAAGCGTGGGCGATTACGAACGTCCCGGCGAACATCGCACGCGGCCGTCCCACCAGGACGATAAGCAGCCACGACAGCAACAACATGACGAACCAGGTAAGCCCACCGAGTTGGAGGAGTGTGGGAAACTCACGCAGATACGGGGCGAGCAAGAACGTCATATCGTCGAGTCCCATAATCAGCGGCGTTGCCTCGCCGCTGAGCCACAGTTCGTTTTCTACTTTGTGGTAGCCGTTGTAGAGGTACATATAGACCATCTGGCCGAGAATCAGCGCCGACGCGACTCCCGTCACCGAGTCTCGAGGCGACCGATCCCTGTGGACGGCATCGATCGACCACCGTTCGCCAAGCGGGAGAAAGATTGCCCAAAAGAGCAGAAGTCGAAAGAGGATATCGGCGTAACTCGTTACTGCGGGATTGTGAAAATCGAGCGAGATGACGAGCAAAAACGCCAGAATCGTCGCGATTCGTGTCTTGTAGCCGACGATCAGTTGGATCCCGACCAGGCCATAAACGACAAACAACAACGCGATCAGCGTTGGATCCGAGACGAAAAAGAACACCGAAAACGCCCCTTCAGGTGTCATCTCCATCGCAAGCGACTGGGGCATGGCCCCATCGTCAGTATAATAAAACGAGAAGTTTCGACTCCGCAAGAGGATGTCGGCGACTATCAAAAGCCCCACGAACACCCGAAACACCGCGAGTGATCGGGTGTCGATACGGACTGTATCGTGGAGATATCGCCAGACCCGATCGGAGAGAGTGTCGGTAGTCATCTGCTCGAGACGGCGGTCGCTGCGTGCAGTGGCCACGCATCGTCGTTCGTTTGCGTTGTCGACTCGTTTGGTTCGGATGGAGTTGCCACGAGTGTCATTGGAGAGGGGATTTCCCTCGAGGTCAGAGCGTGACGCTGGATCCTCGAGGCCAGGGGAAGTTTCAGGATAGTCGACACCACGATTACAAATATGTTCCGCTCGACGAGAACTTAGTATAGCCAAGCGACGAACCGATCAGGTCGGTCCGGTGTACTCGCTGCCGATGACCTCCCGCATCCGTTCGGCGGTGACCTGCCCGACGCCGTCTGCGTTCTGGAGTTCGTCCTCGCTTGCGATCATAATCGCCTCTATCGTGCCAAATTCAGAAAGCAACGATCGTGCCGTTACGGGGCCGATTTCGGCAATCGAGGAGACGACGTACTCCTGTTGTTCGCTCAGCGTTTTTGCCGCTTTTTCACCGTGAACTGAGACCTCACGGCTCGAGAGCGTCTGTTCGCGTCCGGCGATGACGGCAAGCAACTCGGTCGTATCGGCCTCGTGTTCGGTTCGGAGTACGCTTGCACCGAAATCGACGGCCAGACTCGAGAGCGCGCCGCGAATCGCGTTCGGGTGGACGTCGCGTTGTTCGTAGAGCCCCTCGCCTTCGACGACGACGACGGGACGGGAGTAGTGTCGGGCCATCGCGCCAACCTGCTCGAAGACCGACCGATCGCCACCGACCAGCGAGTCGACGAAATCGGCGACCGATTTCCGCTCGACGACGACCCGATCCGAGAGGACATAATCGCCGACTGAAAGCGTCTCGAGGCGAATCTCGATTTCTTCGCGTTTCGAGAGCTCCCGGGCGATGTTGGCGTCCATCTCACGCTGGTCGGCGACGATTTCTATGGTGTCGCCCTCGGCATGGGGGTTTTCGACCGTCGTATCGTCTTCGGCGAGCGAATCCTCCTCGGGTGTCGGTTCCTTCTCATCGGCAAACTCCTGTAATCCAGGCTGTCCGGCAACCCCCCCGTTTCCGCTCGAGGAATCGCCGACTGCATCGGGGTCGCCACCTTCGGCGTTCACTTTCGCTCCGCTCTCGTCGTCAAACTCCGAGAGGGCTCGCTGGGAATCGTCGAGTTCGGCCTCGAGGTCTGCGGCTATTCCCTTTAGCTCGCGCAGTTCCGACTCCATCTCGTTTTCGCGTCGGCGTGAGATCCAGAAGTAGGCTTCGTCTCGGGTGTCATCAGCCATGAGGACGACGACCCGACCTTTCGATTGGCGGCCCGTCCGCCCTTTGCGCTGGATCGATCGAATCGCCGTCGGGACGGGTTCATAAAAGAGGACGAGGTCGACTTCTGGGACATCCAGCCCTTCTTCTGCGACCGACGTCGAGACGAGCACCTCGAACTTGCCGGCCCGAAAATCGTCTAAAACCTCCTGTTGTTGGGTCTGGGTCATCCCATCGGATCCCTCGCGGTCACCCTGGCCGACGAACCGTTTTGCGTCGAAACTGTCGTTTAAAAAGTCAGTCAGCGCTTCGGCTGTATCCCGCGATTCGGTAAAGACGATCACCCGCTCGCCGCCCTCGAGGCCGAGCGTCTCAGCCAGCAACATCCGCGTCTTGCGGTATTTCGGATGGAGCTCGTCGAAGTTCTCGGCCCGACGCATCGCCTCGCGTACCCGGGCGTCGGAGACGAGTCGCTGGCTCGCTTTCGACGCCCCCGAGGTTCTGGCCTGATTGCGCTGGCGTTCGAAATACCGGCGGAGGGCTTCGACGCTCTGGGTTTCGACCAGCGTCACCGCCTGCCGGAGTTTCATCACCTCCGCGTGGACGGACATTCCCTTGAACCCTTCCGACTGGTCGTTGTTGATCAGTTGCTGGAGTTCCGCCCGCATCCGATTGAGGTCTTTTTGTGATTGGTCGGGCTGGGTCGATTTCGCGACGCCGAGTTCTTTGAGTGTCTCGAGGCGATCCGTGATGACCTCGTTTAACATATCGCGGATCTCTATGACCTCCTCGGGGAGGTCGATCCGTTCCCACTCGACGTCGGTCTCGTGGGTGAACTCGGCGACGTCTGCGTCGTCTTCGGTCATTACCTCCACCTCTTGGAGGCCGAGGTTTTCACAGACCTCGAGGATGGCCGCTTCGTCGCCACCCGGCGAAGCCGACATGCCCGTCACGAGCGGGTCGTTGGCGTCTGCGTGATAGCGTTCGGCGATGTAGTTGTAGGCGTACTCGCCAGTTGCCCGATGACACTCATCGAAGGTGCAGTGGGTGACCCCTGCAAGGGAGATCCGACTCCCCACCAGATCGTTCTCGATCACCTGTGGGGTCGCCATTACGACCGTTGCCTCCTTCCACAGTGTTGCCCGGTCGTCGGGGCTGACGTCGCCAGTGAAGACGACGATTTCGTCCTCGGGTATCTCGAGGGCCTCGCGGTAAAAATCGGCGTGCTGGGAGACGAGCGGTTTCGTCGGCGCAAGCATTAGTGATTTTCCACCGACTTCCTCGAGCCTACGGGCGGTAACCAGCAAACTCACGGTCGTCTTGCCAAGCCCCGTCGGCAGACAGACGAGCGTGTGATCGTTCGCGGCCGTTCCCGCGAGTTTCAACTGGTAGAGTCGCCGCTGTAAGAAGTTCGGCTCGAGTAACGGATGCTCGATGGAGGGTACCTCCTCGTCCGTCGTCGCCATTGGCAGTGTTTTATTGGCGTTGTGAATAAGGGTTCCCGTACCGGGGCGAAAGTGGTCTGCGAAATGTACTTGTATACGAGCTCGTATACAAAATATATGAGCAAGAGCATCAGGGTGACTGATCAGACTCACGCCGCATTGGAGGCGTTGAAAGGTGAGGACGAAACGTACGACGAATTGCTGTCACGGTTGATTGGTGATCGTCGGGATGCAGTCGGTAAAGGAGCTGGGTTGTGGGAAGGAACAGACGCGCCAAAAAAGGCCAGAGAAGCCCGAATAGAGATGAAACGAGGGGTTTGTAATGAGAAATGACATGTTATGATAGTAGTGTCTTGATCGACTATCTGGCCGGAGAACCCACAGCGGTGAACTACATCAAACAGCGCACAACTGAGCGTTCGGTCGCCCCGTCGCTTGTCCTGTTCGAGGTGTATCAGGGCGAGGTGTTCAAACAAGGACCGGCGGATTTCGCTGCCGTCGACGATGCTCTCGAGTGGGTGACAATCGTAGACGGAACGGCTAACGCCGCTCGGAGTGCTGCAGAACTTCAACAGACGCTTCGAGAGGAGGGCACACCGTTGGCTGCTCGAGACGCCTTCGTTGCGGGAACTGCACTCGCACTCGGCGAACCGCTCGCAGTATCCGATGCCGATTTTGACATACCAGGGATTACTGATCGTCTGGATGTCGACTTTCTGTAACTACATCAACCACCAGCCCACCGCGGCAATCAAATCCGTTCGACACATAGACGTATCTATGACGTTCGAAACTCGCACCTCTAAACTGCCCGACCGTGACACCTTTCTGTGGGCGGTTGGTTTCGTCCTCCTCGTCAACGTCGTCGGCAGCGTTCCCGGTCTCCTCTCGAGTCCCGACACGCCCTGGTTTCAAGCCCTCGAGAAACCGTGGTTTTACCCGCCGACGATTGCCTTTCCGATCGTCTGGACGATGCTGTTTACCCTGCTGGGTGTCGCCCTCTGGCTCGTCTGGCGGGCTGAACGTCCTGGTCGAGAACTCGCACTCGGGCTGTTCGTCGCCCAGATGGTGTTTAACGTCGCGTGGACGCCGGCGTTTTTTACGCTCGAGGCTCCGCTTGCTGCACTCGGGATCATCGCCGTCCTCTGGGGGTTCGTCGTGGCGACGATCGTAGCCTTCGACCGGGTCGACCGACGCGCGGCGGCGTTGCTCGTCCCCTATCTTGTCTGGATCAGCTTCGCCGCGGTATTGAATTTCGAACTCTGGCGGCTGAACGTCTAGTGGCGATCCAAGCCTGAACTGATGGGTGAAACCAAGAGTCGTCGTCCGGTTTCACTCATCGGTCGACGCTTGGAGCGGTACTAGTACTCCGCCAAGCGTCGACTGATGCGTCGAACCGACACCCGCCGACTGGTTCGACTACTGAATCTGGCGAACGATCAAGACGTCGTAGGCCGAATCGGAGGCGACGCCGCTGCCAACGCTGCTGACGTTCGAGACGATGCTTCCGGCGTTGTCACTTCCGATGGCAACGAGTCGTGTATCGTGTTTTTTTGCGTAGGTTCGAATCTCTCTGGCGATCGTTCCCGACGGTGCATAGCGGCCGACCAGGATGTGGTCGGCGACGACGTCTGAATCGATCGATCCGACAGAGGCCTCGAGTCGGGAGACGACCGTCTCGAGGTCGAAGGGCTCGTTTTCGCCGATCCACGACCGGTCTCGGGCGTAGCCTCGGTTGTTTCGTGGGATCACGGAGACGGCTCGGACCACTTCGTTAGGCGCGCTGTAGGCCGATGCGCGTGCTACGGCAGCCGCCGAGTGTGGTGTCTTATCGAACGGGACGACGATTGTCACGATCGATGCTAGTGACCGACTGGCATATATGTGTCACTATTTTTTCCTGTGGCCTGAACCGGGACGGCACGTCGGTTCATACGAAGGTCAGGGCTGCGTACGCACACACCGCCGCATACGGCGGGATGGTCAGATTGTCGTCGACGATGTAGTCACCGATTTTTACCGTGACGCCGTCGGCGAGTGTCGCCCCCAGTGCCGCCGCGACAATCGCAAGCGGGTAGTCGGCAAGAAACGGCGTCGCAAGAAGCGCGCTGACAACGAACATCGTCACCAGTACCTTCGGTCCTTTGACCCGTCTGAGGCTGTTATCAGAGACGGCACCACTTATCGGATCGCCGATTGCAAGCATCAACATCGCGGGCAGGGCAATCTGGGGCTCGAACACCAACACGACGGCCGTCATGCTGAGCATGTAGTAGCCGTAGCCGGCGAACTGATCCTGTTCGTACTCGCGGGTTAGTTTGTCGTAGATCCAGGCGTCGAGACCGACCCGAAGCCGAAGGACCTCGAGGACGACGACGCCGACCGAAAGGCCGACCATGAGCAGTTGAAACCGGCCCCAGGTGAGCCCAAGGTCCAGTCGATCGGCAAGCAGATAACAGACGACGAGGCCGGAACCGCTTGCGTGGACCAGTCGGCGCTTGAGTTCGTCGGCCATCACCTCTCCTCTCGAAGGTTGTGCCCTTCAGTCCATCGGTTAGCCACACGTGTCGGCAATCGGTCACACGGCGGGCGACAAACACCAGTCGAGTACCACCGAAAGCGGCCGAAAAATGGTAAACGGTTAACCGATCGGGCCGTTATCTCTCACATCGATGGCGTTCTCTCTCCCCCTCGAGATCGTACTCACTACCTTCGAGGTCCCGATGGTCGGCCTCGAAATCGAGCAGTCGACGGTCACGACACTGGGTGTGCTCGCGGTCGTGGTACTCATTTTGCTCTCCGGATTCTTCTCCTCCTCGGAGATCGCGATGTTCAACCTGCCAAAACACCGCCTCGAGGGAATGGTCGAAGAGGGTGTTGAAGGCTCGGACCTGGTCAAAGAGCTCAAAGACGACCCACACCGGTTGTTAGTGACGATCCTCGTCGGGAACAACATCGTCAACATCGCGATGTCCTCGATCGCAACCGCACTGCTTGGGATCTATTTCGGCGGGCTGATAGCCGTTTTGCTGGCCACCTTTGGGATCACTGCGATCGTCTTGCTGTTCGGTGAAAGCGTCCCCAAATCGTATGCGGTCGAAAACACCGAGTCATGGGCAGTCCGAATCTCGAAACCGCTGAAGGCCACCGAGTACCTTCTCTTTCCGCTGATCGTTCTTTTCGATTATCTTACCCGGCAGGTAAACAAGCTCACGGGCTCTACTGGGGCGATCGAGACGCCTTATGTCACCCGCGATGAGATCCAGGAGATGATCGAATCCGGCGAGCGCGAGGGTGTCTTAGAGGAAGAAGAACACGAGATGCTCACCCGGATCTTCCGGTTCAATAATACGATCGTCAAGGAGGTCATGACGCCCCGACTCGACATCACGGCCGTCCAGAAAGGAGACGGCATCGACGAGGCGATCGAAACCTGTATCCAGAGCGGACACGCCCGCCTGCCGGTGTATGAGGGTAGCCTGGATAACGTCCTCGGGGTCGTCCACGTCAGCGATCTCGTCCGCGATCTCAACTACGGCGAGACAGAACGTGAAAATCTTGAGCTCCCCGACGTCATCCAGCCAACCCTCCACGTCCCCGAGTCGAAAAACGTCGACGAACTGTTGACCGAAATGCGTGAAAACCGGATGCACATGGCCATCGTCATCGACGAGTTCGGTACCACCGAAGGCATCGTCACGATGGAGGATCTGGTCGAAGAGATCGTCGGCGAAATTTTAGAGGGTGGCGAGGATCTGCCCATCGAAGAACTCGACGAACGCACCGTCCTCGTCCGTGGCGAGGTCAACATCGAAGACGTCAACGAGGCACTCGAGATCGATCTTCCCGAAGGCGAGGAGTTCGAGACGATCGCTGGGTTCATCTTCAACCGGGCGGGCCGACTGGTCGAGGAAGGCGAAGAGATCACCTTCGACGGCGTTCGCATCACCGTCGAGACCGTCGAGAACACCCGGATCATGAAAGCCAGATTGCACAAACTCGAGGAGCCAGCAGACGGAGACATCGACGAAGCAAGCAACGAGGCTCGCTAACGACTCGCCGCGACCGTCCGCTCGAGTTCGTCGGCAACCGCCGGTGAGACGACGATTCGTCGTGGACCGGCGACGTACTGGTTGTCCGGGCGGGCATACGAGAGGGTGACGACGACGGCGTCGCCAATCTGTCGGCTCGAGACGTCGACGATCAGCCGGAGATCGATTGCGACGTCGGGTTCGAGCAAGTAGAGGACACCGTCTTCGGGGTCGAGGGCTCCTTTCGAGCGCAGAAACGACGACAGGGCAAGCGCGATGAGCGCCACAGGAAGAGTCGCCGCTGCCAGTCCAGTGAAGGGGCCGGGACCAATCGACTCGAACGCTATGTCCTGGGAGGCCAGTCGGCCAAGCCCCATCAGCAAACCGATGAAAAGCCCCATCACGAGCGTTCCCGTGATGGCGTCGACGGCTCGCTCGAGCGTTCGATCCGACGAGATGGTAATCGAGAGTCGTTCGGCGAGTGCAGCGAGCCGTCGGTCGGCTCGAGGGTCGACGGCGATGATGGCGAGCGTGATGACGAACGCGGCTGTGGCCGCAATCGCGACCTGTTCGACACCGGCCTGATCGGCCAGATCGTAGAGCCGCCAGCCGACGATGAGCGTCGCCATCGCGATGAACGTCCCGACGCTGAGACTCCACAGCAGGCGAACGGTCCGAGACGTCGAGGCATCACGTTCCCAGTACGTCGTCACGGGATCGTCCGGGTCGACGTCGATATCCTCGTCCATACTCGAACTCACAGTCGATCGCCTAAAGCCCGTTCGGTGTCAGTTCGGCGCTCGAGCGGCCGGTTTCTGATCTAGCCAGTAGTCTGATCGTACCGGGCGCGATTGCGTTCAAAGGGCGAGTATCGAAAAGAGGCTATAGCCGGTAAACGCGATGATGAGTGATCCGGCGAGCGAAAGTATCCACGCCAGCACTGTATAGCCCATTTTGCGGGCGCTGACACCGCCGCCAGCACCTGAGGCGGCATACCCACTGCCGATGATCGAACTGACGACGATTTCGTTAAACGAGACGGGGATGCCGAAGAGAACGGCTGCCTGAGCGATCGCAAACGACGGGATAAGCGCGGCGATCGATCGGCGTGGGCCAAGCGAGGAGTAATCCTGCGAGATGGCTTTGATCATCCGCGGTGCGCCAGTCCAGGAGCCAACGAGCAAGCCAACGCCGCCGCCGAGTAAGAGTGCAACGAGCGGCAGACCGAGTTCGCCCGACAGGGGAATCAACGGGCCAATGGCGAGTCCAACCTGGCTGCCACCCGCCGAGAACGCCACCAACCCACCCATCACGAGTAGGAACCGACGCTGGGCGCGCTCGGCGTCGGCTCGAACCGCAAGTGCCGTCGGAATCGCCCAGAGTGCGACCATACCGAGGGTGCCGACGAAAATCCCGACCGTTCTCGAGACCGGAAGCACGCCCCCGGCGGTTTCGGCAAGCGATGCGCCGCCGTCTGGCGGGCCGAGGATAGCGAACTCGATGTTCGCGACTAACACGCCAACGATGCCAGCGAGTGCGATCAGTACGTACCGCTCGGGGACGGGTTCTTCGCGCAATGATCTGGCGATTACGTATGCAAAAAAGCCACCGACGAAGGGCGTCAGAATCCACATTGCCGCGATTTCAGTGTATATCCCCCACGCAGGAGAACCCCCCATCGCCAGCCCAGCCCCGATGACGGCACCCGTGGCAGTAAATGCGGTCGCAATCGGATACCCCAGGAAAACCCCAATCGCGACCAACGTTGCCGCAATGATGAGTGCAATCGTCGCCGCCGACGGCGAGAGCGCCGTCCCTTCGATCAACTCACCACCCATCGTCTCGGAGACGTTCGCTCCCTGCAAGACGGCCCCCGCAAATCCTAAAATGCCGACGAAAAAGCCCGCCCGCATCACCGAAATCGCGTTCGCACCAACCGCAGGAGCAAACGGTGTCGACCCACTCGAGCCGGCACCGATCGACCAGGCCATAAACAGACTGGCGACTGCGGCGACCAGAAACGTCGCAAGCGTCGCGAGTTCGACCATCTATCGGCCCATACTGGTGGCCCCTACAAGTGTGTGCCGACCT
>LKMM01000048.1 GCA_001563885.1 Natrialbaceae archaeon B1-Br10_E2g27 | reverse complement strand
TATGCCCCCGAAGAGTTGATCGGCGAAGAGTTGGCGGTACTCATGCCCGATCGACTACGTGACGAGCATTTCGCGGCGTTCGAACGGTACCTTCGGACGGGCGAGCGAACGATCGACTGGGAGAGTGTCGAACTGCCGGCAAAACACACCGACGGCCACGAGGTCGCACTCTCGATCACTTTCGAGGAACATCGCTATTCCGATAGACGAGTCTTTTCAGGCATCATGCGTGATGTCAGCAAATCGAAAGCCCGAGAAAAGAAACTCCGCCAGCGCAAACAAGAAATCACGATGCTCCAACAGGTATTCTCGAGAGTGTTCCGGCACAATATTCGGAACGAACTCAGCGTCGCAGGAGGGCACATACACGATATCGAAGCGCGAACAGACGACGAGGCAATCCAACAGCGTACAACCGCTGCGTTAGAATCCATAGAACGACTGTTGAGCCACGCAAAAAAGACCCGGGAGATCGAACGGGTAGTCGATACGAATCCAACACACACCGTCCGGTCGCTTCCCTCGCTCGTCTCGAATGCCGTCGAATCCTACCAGAGAGCAGACACTGCGGTGACCATCGAAATCGACGTCGGCGACGTCTCAGTTCGAGTGATCGATGGCTTTCAGACTGCGATCGAAACTGCCGTCGAAAACACTATCGAACACAACCCGGAACCGGTTTCGATCACTGTCCGGTCAGAGCTACACGACGAGACGGTCGACCTCCGGCTCATCGACGACGGTCACGGGATCCCAGCACACGAAGTTGCGGTCCTCACAGAAGAAAACGAAACCGCACTTAGCCACGGCTCTGGCGTCGGCCTGTGGCTCATGAAATGGTACGTCGAAAAATCCGACGGGAAACTCGAGATCAGTGGCGGTGATTCCGGGACGGAAGTTACGATGTCTCTCAAGCGAGCGTCCCAGACACATCTCTCCTAACTGAGTGTGAGAGTCTGCTATCTAGTATCACCGTTGGTGGTCCGTAATGAACTACCCCTGCCTACTCGCTCGCGCTACCGTGCTCACTCCTTGAGGAAGGAGTCTTGCCCGCCTGCATTTTACATAACCCTAACTGACCGTATGAGACGTATACGTCCGTCCTTATTCGAGGGGCCCGAAAAATCGAGACTTGTGACTCGAGCGCTGCGATTTCGCCGTAGTGCTGGTCGAAAACAGCTACTCCGAGGGGTATTCGGTCCGCTCGTAGAGGTACATCGCTTTCCACAGGACGTCTTCGACGTCGTCGTTGCTCGAGAGGTCGTCGAGTTTGCGTGCGGCCGGTTCGGACAGGTCAATTGCGGGCATGGATAGACCATCGACGCGGTCCCTAATAAAAGTACGCTATTTCGTAATTGAGTTAATTTCGAGCTGATAGGACACTGCTTTCTCGTCTAGGTCAGAGTCCGGACGGACAGCCAGGTCTGCTGATGGGGCCGTCGTCGCCGGAATCGTAGCCGAGTGCCGCGGCAACGTCGACCAGCCCCGCCCCCTGTTCGGTATCGCTTGCGCCGAGGTCTTCGGCCGTCTCGAGCAATCGCTCGCGGGCCTCCGACGGGGAGTACCCATCAGCCAGGAGTGTCGCGGCCGCACCGGCGACGTGTGGTGAGGCCATCGAGGTGCCACTGTGGACGGCGTATCCGTCGACATCCGCCGAACAGACGTCCGCTCCAGGGGCCGCGATATCCACCTCGGGACCGGTCGAGGAAAAGCCGGCGATGGTGTCGTCGATATCGGTGGCCGAAACGGCGAGAAACTCGTCGTAGGCTGCCGGGTAGCCGACGGAGTTCGGTCGGCCGAGATTGCCAGCGGCGGCGACCGGGAAGACGCCTGCCTCGAGGGCGTACTGGCCGGCCGCTTGCAAGGCTGGTGACTCCCGCGGTGAGCCGAGGCTGAGATTGATCACGTCCCAGCCCTGGTCGGCAGCATGCCGGATTGCCTCGACGATCGCCGAGGACCGACAGCCGCCAGCCCCGCCACAGACTTTCAACGCGTGAACTGTCGCGTCGGGCGCGACACCGACGACGCCGCCGTTACTATCTTCAGCAGCGATGGTTCCTGCAACGTGGGTCCCGTGGCCGCGGTCGTCCGACCACGGGTGGTCACAGCCTCGACAGTCGACCCACGACTCGTGAGTTCCCTCAGCGTTCGGATCGGCCAGATTCATCTCCAGATCGGGATGGCTGCCGTCGATACCATGATCGATAACGCCGACATCGACGCCCTCGCCCGTCTGTCCCTCGGCGTGGGCGACATCGGCGTCGATCCGGTCGATCCCCCACGGGAGCGTCTGGTCTGCTGGCTCCCCGGTTTCGGTCTGTGCTGATACGTGAGTCAGGGGATGATCGGGTTGAACGAACGCGACGTCCTCACGGGCGAGCAACGACTCACGTCGGTCTCGTGAAAAGATGCCACGGACCAGTTTGATCGACGTATGCTCCGTCAGGTCGATCCGTCCCGTCTCACTATCCGAAACCGATGCGGCGGCGACCGCGCCATCGGTCGATGTGGTCCCGACGATGTACTGATCCAGCCACTGATAGACGGACACAGCGACTCCGAGGCCGAGGGCTCCCGTCCCGGCGCTTTTCAACAGATCACGCCGCGACCACGCGCGTCGTCCCATATGTGACGCTATTGGTCGATATCACGGATAAACCTTGCAACCAATACTCTCAAACGAAACTCTCAATTGCAACAATTTTACTCCCGTTCCAGTTCGATATCCTCACGCGACCGAGTCGACGCTCGCTCGAGGTGTTCAGTGTCGTCTTCGAGCGAGTCGCGATCGACTGGTTCGTCACGATCGCGGCCAACTGCCGATTCAGTCGCGGTCGACGACTGCGTGACGGAGTCACGCCCTCGAGACGGTGATGTGTCGACGGGAGCGGTCAGTCCCTCCCGCAGGTCATCACCGAAGTGTGCGCCAAACGCCCCGACGGCGAAACTGAGAGCCACCGATATCAGCAACGTCGTGGGGGCGACCGCGCCGAGTGCGGCCACGCCAGCGGTAGCTCCATTTCCGATGACCCCACCCGCCATGACGATCCCGAGACTCGCCAGCGACCCGGCAACGCCCGCCTCGAGCAGCGGCCGCTTTTCCGTGACGAGGCCGGCAACGATCCCACCAACGAGTACCCCGAGGAACGATCCGGCGACGGGAACCAGTGACAGGCCAGCCACCGCCCCGATGGCAACCGCTACGACGGCGATGGCAAACCCACCGAGGGAAAAACCCAGATAGCTGTCGGTCACAGATACTCACTGCAACGGCGAGATAGTTGGGTGTTTTCCCTCGAGTGGGGTGTCGACCGTCTCGAGGACTGCAGGGCCCAGTTTTGGCGTGCTTCGACGACGCACTGTCCAGTTTGCGGTCGTCCGCTTCTCGAATCGGACAGTTTCGGTTTCCACCACGTTTGCTACCGAAATACAAAGAGCAATGAGGATAGAACGTAGATAACTGCACGTTCGAACCATGCTCGAGGCCGTGGTCAGTGCTGGATATGCGACACTGCTTGCAGTGGGTTATCCCGCCCTGTTTACGGTGTTTGTACTCAAGGGAGCGATTATCGGCAAACCCTTGCCGACCTCGGTGTTTTTGCCCGGCTACGTGCTCGCAGTCTCTCCATCCTGGCGGACGGTCCTCGCGAGCGTGCTCGTCGCCTCGCTTGGGTATACGATCGGCCAGTTACTCGTCTATCTTCTTGCCGCTCGAGTGGGCGTCGATGGGGTACGCTCGCTTCCGGGCGTAAGGCTGTCCGACGAACAAGTCGAACGGTCGAATCGACTGTTCCGTCGCTACGGCGGGATCGGTATCGTCGTCACCAATCTGGTTCCGTACGTCGGGAGCTTTGCGTTGATCCCCGCAGGACTCACATCCTATCCGTTCGGCCGGGCAGCCGTCTACGCGTTTCTCTCGACGTTGCTCAATTATGCCTTGGTCATCTGGTTCGTTACCGGGACCGTCGGGCTGGTCGTCGGGACATGAGCTTACAAAACAAGCCGGACAGTCGCTGACGCCTAACTACGAGACGGGTTCGGCCGATCGGCTCTCGATGTCCTCGAGGACGGCTTCGGCGTGGCCCTCTGGTGAGACTCCCTCGTAGGCTGCGTCGATCGTTTTCTCCGGCCCGACGACGTACGTGTTTCGGAAGACGCCGTCGAAAACGTTACCGAACATCCGTTTTTCGCCATAGGAGTCATACAGCGTCGCGACCTCGCCTTCTTCATCCGAAAGCAGATCGAACTCGAGGTCGTACTCCTCGGCGAACGTCGCCAGGTCGGAGACGGGGTCGTCGCTGATCCCCACGACCGAGATGTCGTCGCGGCCCTCGAGGGCGTCATTGAATTCGTTTGCCTCGATCGTACAGCCGTCGGTGTTCGCCCGGGGATAGAAGTAAACGATCACGTGGCCATCGAACTCGGAGAGTCGGACGAGTTCGTCATTTTGGTTTCGCAGTTCGAACTCGGGTGCATCCTCGCCAGCGTCGAGCATGGCTGCGTGTTCGCGAGCGCCGTTGTATGTATTGTGATTTGGGCCTTCTCGAGAACAGTTGATCACTCGAGGCGTTCGGCCGCTTCGCGTTCGACCAGCGGCGTCGCGTTTTCCTCGGGGAGGGTGACGACGTCGTCAGCCGAGAGGGTGTACTCGCGGGCGTCGACGCCGAGAATCGAACCGATGTCCTGTGTGATTTTGACCGTCATCCGATCGACGTCCCCGGTCGTGTCTGGCTCGTCGGCTGGAGTGGTCGTCGGTTCAGTTGCCCGATCACCTGGGGGCGCTTCCGACGATGGCGTCGGCTCGGGTGGCGCTTGTGGCTCCGATGGTTCACTCGAGCGGTCGTCGGTCGACGCCGGCCCGCCACCCATCGCTGCCGCCGGCGAGAGGCCGTCCGAATTGGATTCGGCCGTGGGTTCTTCCGGCGGTGAAGTCGGGTCGGGATTGGACGTGGTCGCCGATTCGGGGTCGGCCTCGGCCGACGACGTAGCTACTGAATCGATGTCGGCGGCCGACTCCTGGGTCATCTCTGAACTCGGATCGTCCGTTGTCGACTCGGCATCGACCAGTTCACCCTCGAGGACGTCAAGCACTCGGCTCTTGTTGGATTCGATGCGGGAGACGAGGTCAGCAAAGAGATCCTGTTCTTCGGCTGTCAGCCCCTCGTCGTTTGCAGGCATCCCCGCGGCGGCGAGACTGGCCTGTTTGACGAGTTTGCCCATTCGCCGTTCGTAGACGGCTTCGACGACGTCTTTGGCGGTCTCGATCTCGTCGGTCAGCCGACCCACTTCGGGCGATGAAAAGGGATCCTCAGCCTGTTCGGCGATCCGGTCGCGCTCGTCCTCGAGGTCGGAGATATACTCGCCGACCTCCTGGTAGAAAGAGGGGCGAAGATTCTGGAGACTGTCTTTTTTCCGCTCCGTGCTCTGGACCGAGCGCAATTCGTCTAAATTCATTCTTTTTCCTTTTCAGCCCTGCCGCGTGTCATCAGGAACACGCCGACGTACTCCGGAAGTGACTGGTCTCCCTCGGGGACCGTAAAACTATCTCCTCGTAGTTCGACGAGTCCGCCATCGGTGACCGACACTGCAATCTCCTGGCCGCAGAACGTCTCCGGGACGGCGTCGACGAGCGGATCGAACGCAGCGAGTTCCTCGCGGTCTAATCGCACCGTCTCGAGGCCACTGCCGCCGTGGAGACTACCCGGCAGCCGGATAAGCCGGTTCGTATCGGTCGTCACCGGCTCGTCGATCGGGGCATTGTCTCGCTCGACGGCAATCGTTGCGAACCGTTCGGCCAGTTGCGAGACGGCCGTGTGGACGGTCACATTGCCCGCTTCGAGCCCGTCGCGGTTGTTTCGTGCGGCGTTTAACGTCGCCGTTGCCTTTCCCTCGCCGATGCCATCGAACGATTGCAGGCGTCCTAAGGCGTCGTCGTCGTCCATCTCGAGGAGTTCGTCGATAAACGACATAAAATGGGTGTGGGTTCGTCTCCCCCAGCCGCCTTCGGTCTGGAGGGTTCGGCGTTCGGTCGGCGTCTTCCGGCCCAGCCCGGCGACCGTCTCGGTCTCGATCAACTCCTCGTACTCGAGGCCGATCCCGCGGACGTAGTCGACGATCTCACGGCGGTGTTCCCGTTCTAACTGCAAGACCGCCTCGTCGCGGACGTGGACGTGATAGCCCCGACCTCCCGAAAAAACGATCTCGATGTCTTCGAATCCGAGGTCGTTTTCGAGAAACTCGAGTAGCCGCAAGAGGGCGTCTTTACATTTAGCGAGCATCTCGGCGTAGGTATCCTCGCCGAGGGTTACCGAGGGAAGGTGGTCGGCGTCTAAATCGAAGATGAGGTCGGCTGACTGCCAGTCTTTCTCGTGCATCGAACTCGCACCGGGGTCTCTGAACCGACCGGCCGAAAAGTAGACGTGTCGAGGCCGTTTGCGAACGAGAAAATCAGAGAGGTCGCCGAGTTCGAGCAACGATCGATGGCGAACCATCGTCGTTCCTGGCGTATCAGTCCAGGGAATAAATCCCCACTCGCGCTCGTTGGCCGCGGGCGGCGGTGTCAGCTCTGTCCGCCGGTAATGATCCCGAAATCGACCACGAAGATAGGCCCGCGTTCGCTCCTCCATGCGCCTCGAGTACTCTCGAGTGTGAGCGTATAACGGTGTTGAATCGAGCGACACATGCTATCGGCACAACCGGCCCTATCTTCGCATCAGTTCCGAGAGCCGATCGGTGATGCCAACGTCGGGACCGAGTTTTAGATAGTAGGCGTCGCCGCCGTCTTCGTAGTAGCTGTCGATTCGGCGTTTGATCTCGAAGCCGAGATGTTCGTAAAACTGGAGGGCGTTTTCGTTGCTGGTGCGGGCGTGACAGGTGATTGTATCGTGGTCGTCTGCGACGTGAGCGATGAGTTTCTTGCCGAGCCCTTCGCCTCGGTAGTCGGGGTCGACCGCCAGAAAGAGGACGTAGCCGTCGCGGCGAACCGCCGCAAAGCCGATCAGGGATCCACCCTGAAAGTATCCGTGTACTTTCGAGCGTCGGTAGGCGTCGGCAAAGAAATCGTACCGCTGTTTGAGGACTCCTTCCTGGCGATTGATCGTTTCTTTGAGCTGCCAGGCATCCTCGACGAACTCGTCGCTTCCAGGAGCAACGACACGACTGTCGATATTGACGCTCACTACCACACCCTTACAGTGTCGACAATATAATTCCACCGGCAGCCTCCGCGTTCTAACGACCACTCGAGAGTCAAGTACCACGCCAAAATACCAGTAGACGAACCTCTCGTCTCTACGAACGAACCGATGGGCCTACGACGTTCCCACACGAACTCACGACGAGATGGGATACGACCTGCGCGCTCACACCGCCGATATCGCCGTCGAAGCGACCGGCAACTCACTCGAGTCGGTGTTTGCTGCCGTCGCCGATGGCTTCGCTGCGGCGTCGTGCGATGACATTCCCGACACCGGTGATCGATTCCCGATTTCCGTCGTCGCTGAATCCCGAGAGGCGTTGCTGTTTGACTATCTCGACGAACTTGTCTACCTGCGAGACGTTCGAGCCGAACTGCCGGTCGACCACGAGGTGACATACATAGACCGGTCCGACGAACCGGACGACGGATCGGCGGGCTGGTCACTCGAGGCGAGCGCTCGCGGCGTTGCCCTGGATCGAATCGACGCTCGTGAAATCAAGGCCGTGACGTATTCGGAGATGCGACTCGAGCGAACCGACGATGGGTGGGAAGCGTACGTCGTATTCGACGTCTAGACGGCACACCCGAACGTGTAGCCATCGGCTCCCGCAGCAACTCCCAGCCAGTTGCCCGTCCTCTGGTGGACGAGGTCACCGACGAAGAGACGAACATCTTTCAGCGTCGCTAACGGAGGTCCACTATGACCCAAACGTTCGACGCCGACGGCATCACGCTCGAGCAAGTGCGTGAACACGTCTGGGAGATTCCCCAGACCGGCGAGATGCGCGCGCCGGCGCGAGTGCTTGCAAGTCGTGGGCTGTTAGAAGAGATCTCCGAGGACAAAACACTCGAGCAGATCACGAACACGACCCACTTGCCGGGGATTACGAAGTACGCGATCTGTATGCCCGACGGCCACCAGGGGTATGGCTTTCCCGTCGGTGGTGTGGGCGCACTCGACGCCGAAGACGGCTGTATTTCGCCCGGAGCGGTCGGCTATGACATCAATTGTGGCGTCCGAATGATGCGGACGAATCTGACCTATGGCGAGCTCCAGGGCCACGAAGAGGAACTCGTCGAATCCTTGTTTGCCAACGTTCCGTCAGGATTGGGCGGCGGCGGTATCGTCGAAGCCGGCGTCGACACCGTCGAGGAAATCTTAGAACGCGGCGTCGAGTGGGCACTGGAGGCAGGCCACGCCGTCGAGGATGACCTGTTGCACTGCGAAGACGAGGGCGTCCGGCCGGGTGCCGACGCCGAGAAGATCAGCCAGAAAGCCAAAGATCGGGGCAAAAATCAGATCGGCTCGCTGGGGTCGGGCAATCACTTCCTCGAGGTCCAGCGTGTCACGGATATCTTCGACGATTCGGTCGGAGACGCGTTCGGGCTCGAGGAAGAACAGATCGTCGTGTTGATCCACTGTGGCTCACGTGGGCTGGGCCATCAGACCTGCAACGATTATCTGCGCCAGATCGAACAGCAACACCAGGGGCTGCTAACCCAGTTGCCTGACAAAGAGTTGGCGGCTGCACCGGCGGGCTCACAGCTTGCAGAGGACTATTATGCGGCAATGAACGCGGCGATTAACTTCGCGTGGGTCAATCGTCAGTTGATTATGCACCGGACCCGGCAGGTGTTCGAGCGGGTGTTCGACCGCTCCTGGGAGGAACTGGAAATGGAGTTGCTCTACGACGTCGCCCACAATATCGCCAAAAAAGAGACCCATACAGTCGACGGCCAAAAGCGGGAGTTGTTCGTCCACCGGAAGGGAGCGACGCGGGCGTTTCCGGCAGGTCACCCCGAAGTTCCCGCGGCCTACCGCGACGTTGGCCAGCCGGTGATCATCCCCGGTAGCATGGGGGCGGGCAGCTACGTCCTGCGTGGCGGCGAGAACTCGATGGATCTCACCTTCGGCTCGACTGCCCACGGCGCGGGCCGGCTGATGAGTCGAACGCAGGCGAAAAACGAGTTCTGGGGTGGCGACGTCCAGCAACAACTCGAGCAACAAAATCAGATCTACGTCAAAGCCCAGTCGGGCGCAACGGTCGCCGAAGAAGCCCCCGGCGTCTACAAGGACGTCGACGAAGTCGTCCGCGTCTCCGACGAGCTGGGGATCGGCGATACGGTCGCACGGACGTTCCCCGTCTGTAATATCAAAGGCTGACCTATTTCAACCGAAACGGATTCTCGTCGTCCTCCCCATCCCCCTCTCGCTCGTAGGGTTTTCGCGCCGTGATCGTCACCGTCGCCTCGGGGTCGTCCTCGTCCGACCAGGGGCTGTCGTAGGCTGAAATCTCGAGGTCGGTAACGTCCCACCCTTCCGCTTCGATGAGTTCGACGAGTCGACGCTGGTCGGCGAGCATGTCCTCGTTCATACTCAACGGTTATCGCTCGGGGTCGTATGTCTTGCCCCGAAGTCGCCATGTACCTCCCCTGTCGGCCCACTCGAGCACGTCTCGGGCTCCCTTGATGTGTCTACGAAACCACAATCAGTTACGAGACCCTGGAATATCCGGCGCGCTTAAGCGGATTCGTCTGCAACAGGGTGACATGCTCACCGACGAGTTCGGGCGCGAGGTGACGGGGGTCCGCGTCTCGCTGACGGATCGGTGCAATTTCGATTGCGTCTACTGTCACAACGAGGGCCTCGGTGACACCCGCGGCCCGATGGATCCACAGGACGACGAGATGGACACCGACGACGTCGTCCGCTTTCTCGAGGTCGCTGCGGAGTTCGACGTCGACTCGGTCAAATTCACCGGCGGCGAACCGATGCTCCGCCAGGACCTAGAGGAGATCATCGCCCGAACGCCCGACTCGATGGAGGTCTCGATGACGACCAACGGAACCTTCCTGCCCGGCCGCGCCGAAGCGCTCGTCGATGCCGGCTTACAGCGGGTCAACGTCTCCCAGGACGCGCTGGATCGCGAGCAGTTCGCCGCTGTGACCCAGAGTGGAGCTTACGATGCGGTACTGGAGGGAGTCGACGCGGCGCTCGAGGCCGGACTCGATCCGGTCAAACTCAACATGGTCGTATTCAAACAGACTGCCGGGTACGTCCCGCAGATGGTCGAACACGTCGCCGAAAACGACGGCCTCCAGTTGCAGTTGATCGAGTATATGCCCGAACTCACTGGAAAACCGGAGTGGAACATCGAGATCGAACGCGTCCACAACTGGCTAGCAGAACAGGCGTTCGAGGTCGAACACCGCGAGATGCACGACCGCAAGCGATACTGGATCGCAAGCGACGATGCCGCGGTGGCAGCCGACGGTGGAACGGTCGAAAAACCACTCGAGGCGGGCAACGGCGTTGGGATGGTAGAGATCGTCGATCCCGTTGAGAACCCGACGTTCTGTGCGAACTGTCATCGGGTTCGGGTGACCCACGACGGCTATCTGAAGGGGTGTCTGAATCGCAACGACGATCTAAAACCGATGGGCGAGATGAGCAAACCACAGATTAGGGAGGCGTTTCGCGAGGTCGTCGCAAACCGGGTGCCATACTACGGCGAGTACATGATCAGAAACAGTGACGGGGAGTGGGAAATCAATGATAAGTATATTGACTCGTACGCGAACGTGTAAACCGCCATAGCCTACTCCCTCAGCACATACGCGCCTCGGTCCGTGAGGGTAGAATTTCCACCTCGAACTATGCTGAATCATGTGGTGTTACTTCGAGTAGCTATCAGGTTCAACTCCGAGTTGTAGTTTTAATTATATTTTTGGTTAGTAGACGTATTTTCAAATAGTAACTCCATTCCGGAGTTTTTGTAGCTCGAAAAAGGGGAAAATCTGAAACGGTTTAGCCTATACGGGGTATAAGTATCCGTTTTTGTTAGCAGAAATCATTAGTTGGGAATCCATAACTTGATTGAGGAAGATAGTAGGTTTTAAATATTTATTCAGAAAAATTACTCGCGAGGGGGGGAGTAACACACCCCACACAGACGGTTCGATGGAGGGACCATGTCAAGTGATAACCAGGCTACGACGAACCGAGTGGGTACTGTCAACAGACCAGAACACGTGTGCAAAGAACACGCCAAATACGACGGACGGGAGTTCGTCTGTTCGGAGTGTGGGTTAGTACTCGAAGAGCAAAAACTAGATCGGCGGCCTGCTTGGGGTTCACCAGAAGAACAACGGACGAAACGACAAAACGGTGCACCGATAACTCCCGACCGCCACGATAAGGGGCTTTCAACGCAGATTGGGTATGATGTCGATGACTCCGTTTCGAGTCGGCGCAAACAGATGATAAACCGTATCAGGCAGCAAAACAAGATGTCAAAAGTCGCCTCGAAACGAGAGTATAATCGGGTGTATGCGTTCGTCGAAATACGACGAATCGTCTCATCGTTATCGCTTCCAAAGCCAATACGGAAGCAAGCATGTCAGCTGTTTAAGTCTGCCCAGTCGAAGGATCTACTGAACGGACGATCTATCGAAGG
>LKMM01000047.1 GCA_001563885.1 Natrialbaceae archaeon B1-Br10_E2g27 | reverse complement strand
TTTTTAACTCAAATTCCGCAGCCTCCGCTGATCAGTTGTTCACAATAAAATGCTCCGACGGGGATTTGAACCCCGGTCATTGCCTCGAGAGGGCAATATGATTGGCCGGACTACACTATCGGAGCGTCTCTCGCCAACAGATAGTTGCGCGGTTCGGTGTTTAAGCATTCCGTTTCCGTGCGGCAGTGGCTCGCCGTGGCATAGTGCGTTCACTCATCGAAGGGTGATTTTGTCGCTTCGGGTTCGAAGCCCTCGAGGCTGATGATGTTTTCGCGGCCGACCCGAAGCTTGCTGATCGTTCCGTCTGCTTCCATATCCGAAAGGAGCATACTCACTTTCGATTTTGACCAGCCGGTTTCTTCGACGATGTTGACCTGTTTCATCCGGCCACCGTTTTTGCTAATCAGGTTGATGACGCGGTCTTCGTCGGTAAGGAGTTCGTCTTCTGCGATCGAGGCGGATGGCTCCGCGGAGTCTTCGGCCGGTTTGGGTTCGCTGTCGGCGTCGAGACTCGGTTCCGTTGTCGAACTCGAGTCTGTCGATTGGCTGGTGCGGTGGCGATACCAGATGGCGATGCCGGCAGCGAATACGAGTACGACGAACCCGAGCGGAAGGACGCTCGTGGGGCTCGGTTGTTCGGACAGTGTGCTTTCGGTCCCAAGACCCTGAGTCGGGTGTTCGAAGATGACACGGGGCTGGCCGTCGAGGAACTCCTGTTCGCCGTTCCACTGGACCGCGGTTGCATCCTCTAGCGACGTGCCGACGTGTTCGGGGTCGGGCTCTGCATGCTGGAACTCGAGGGTGTCGTCGGGTTGAATGCGGATCGCCTGGTCTTCCGTGATGTACATGCCCTCGAACACGTCGCCAACGACGACTTGCTCGTCAGTGGTTTCGGCGAATCCGTCCCAGCGAAACGACATTTCCACGACGCCGGTTGGGTTGAGTTGTCCGTCGACCGTTGCCGATCGGTTAAATGCTGTCGCCTCCATCTCCCGGTCGGTTTGGTCGTTCCCCTCGACCATCGCGCGTGTCTGGTCTGTAAACTGCTCGTACATGTCGGTTTCTTCGGCTTCGAACGTTTCGGCGAACGTCTCGAAGGTCGCCCGTGCATCGCTTTCGGCGTCGTCGTCCAGTCGTTGTTCGTATCGGAACGTCCAGGTCGCACTCCCGTTTTCGTGGACGGTAATCTCGAAGGTTGTCGTATCGAAGTCACTCGAGTCGACGGTGTTGGCATCCGACATCGACTGGCCAACCGCCCCCGAGGCTGTCGCCCCTGGAAGCACCAGCAGTCCCAAGATACCGGTAAGGACGACGAGAACGACGATCCCGACAGGCCGGTTCATTCGTCTACCACTACGTGCCGGAGCTAAAAATGGTTGTGAATAGGCGTGCGGACACGGAAGGCGGTCGAACCGAGACAGTAGGTGACACCAACGCAGCCAGCCACAGGTGTCGACATACACAAACCACTCGACAGTCTACCAGTATGCATGATCGAGAATCTCGCGCGGGGAGTACAGACGTTTACCAGTAATGCGTTTCTCGTCTCGGGAGACCGGACGGTCGTCGTCGACCCGGGGGCGAACTTCGACGTTGTGGATCGGATCACCGAGCATGCAGACGATATCGATGCCGTTGTTCTCACGCATACCCATCGAGATCATATTGGAAACCTCGAGGCGGTGAAAACCGCCTTCGATGTCGATGCGTGGGGCTACGACCCTGCGTTCGAGGGGGTCGACCACGCCATCGAGGACGAACAGCGACTGCAACTTGGCGACGAGGAGTACGTTGCTCTCCATACGCCCGGCCACAAGGACGATCACCTGTGTTTGTATGCAGCCGACCCTGGCGTGCTCTTTGCCGGCGATCTGGTCTTTCAGAACGGCAGCTTCGGCCGGACGGATCTCGAGGAGGGCAATCGTGACCTGCTCATCGAGAGCATCGACCGACTCCGCGCGGAGGTTTCGCCGGACCTCGAAGAGATGCACACCGGCCATGGACCGAGCAGTACAACGGATCCCTACGACCACATCGAGTTAGCCGCACGGATGGCCAGGCAGGCCTGATCAGGTTTTGCGTCCGTAGTAGCCGGGTTCGTCGTCGTGGCGGGGTTCGGCAACGACGAGGTCATCGGCGTTGGTCATGATCCAGGGAATCGCCCAGTCGAGAAGAATGTCTTCTGTCTCACGGTCGATATCGGCGTCGGGCTCGAGACCCTGAAGCAGTCGGGCAATCTCGTAGACGGTGTACATCTGTTCGGCCTCGAGCAGTTCTTCCGGCGTGTAGAAATCACACGGTGGGAGGCTGTCGAACTCGGATTTTGGAACGGGCATCGTGCGTGGCTACCGTCGCCAGCCGACTAAGTCGTTCGTTTCCGTACTCGACCGTCGAGCGCTTGCTTGCGCTTGTTCTGGTTGTTGCGACACAAAAAACTCGAGGTTGACCGGGTCGTCGCGTTCCTACTCGAAGTGATCGAGGCACTTCTGGTACTCTTCTTCGACGGAATCCCAGTTGATGACGTCGAAGAAGCCGTCGATGAAGCTGCCGCGGTCTGGGCCGTAATCGTAGTAATAGGAGTGTTCCCAGACGTCGAGCGCCAGTACGGGATGGGAACCCCAGAGTGCGCCCTGGTCGTGTTTGTCGACCGGGACGTTGCGAAGTTGCTTGGCGACGGGGTCATAAACCAGCAGTGCCCAGCCACCTGCGGCACCGGCTGCAGCCTCGAACTCGCCTTTCCAGCCTTCATACGAACCAAAGTCTTCTTCGATTCGGTCGGCGATCTCGCCCTCTGGCTCGCCGCCACCGTTTGGCGACATGTTCTCCCAGAACAGCGTGTGGAGATAGTGTCCACAGCCGTTGTGGGTAACACTCGAGAGTGCGCCGGGCGTCGAGTCGAACTCGCCTGCTTCGCGGTTCTCTGCGAGGGTTTCTTCAGCTGCGTTGAGACCGTTTACGTAGCCCTGGTGGTGGGTGTCGTGGTGCCAGGTCACGACCTGTTCGGAGATCGATGGCTCGAGTGCGTCGTAGTCGTATGGAAGTGGTGGTAGTTCGTGGTCAGTCATGGATAACACCTGTTAGTCATTATTGGTACGTTGCCTGTTAAGTGTTGAGGAGTGAAACGATACCACGCCTCATATCTCTGGCGTACTACTTCCTCAAGCGTCGACTGATGAACCGAACCGACTGGTCTGGCCCATCAGTTCAGGCTTGCCAAAGCAGTACAGTCGCCATCGGAGACGACGCCGAATCCGACCACGGACGCCGGCTTAAAGCTTTCATACAGCGATGGTTCTCCCCGTCGTCCGGGATAGCAAAAATTGGTTACGGCGTCTGTCCGGCAGTGTCAGGACAGTTCTTTGTGCCGAGCGTGTTCGAGCCACTCCTCGACCGAGGGCTGGGTCCAGTATCGAAGCGTCTCACTTCGTTGGTCGGTTTCGACGACTCCAGCCGTCTCGAGTTTGGGTAAGTGAACGTGTTGTAACTCGACTCGAACGTTTCGTCTGTACTCGTTGCTGGACATTCCTGTAGGTAAACCACTCTCTCGTGTTTCAAGCGTGACGATGTGGTCGGTGATGTCTGCGATCGTCGCAACACCATCCGGTCGGTCGTAGAGACAGTACAGCGCATACCGGCGGCGACGATTCGAGAGGATATCGAAGACGAGATCGAGCGACGGTGTCGCCTCGGTCACGAGCGGCGGTGACTCCCGTTCAGTTTCACGCATCCCCAGACCACCTACCGTAAGTTACCATTCGAAACCACCACGGATGCCTACTGCGGGCGACACATTAGATGTTACGTCTATACGAAAATATATGTGTATTTCATATGTTAGTACCAAAAATAAATTCAACTGCAAATATAAAACTCCCAACACAACGTATACGATGTGCGTAATAATAGATAGCGTATACTATCTGGACGACTCTCAGTTCATCTATCGAAAAACTCCGTTGGCGTGAACGTTACTCGTAGAGCCACTCGGCGTCGTGTTGCTCGTACTCGATCAGTTCGTCCGCCTCGAAGTGGATCGCGATCTCGCGTTCGTTTGCACCCTCGTCTTCGTGGTCGGCGGCATGAACGATGTTTCGACCGAGGTCGAGTCCGTGATCGCCACGGATCGTGCCGGGTGCGGCCTCGAGTGGATCCGTCGCGCCGATCATCTGGCGAACCTGCCGGACAGCGTCTTGACCCTCCCAGACCATCGGGACGACCGGGCCTGCGGTGATGAACTCGATCAAGTCGTCGAAGAAGGGCTTGTCTTCGTGTTCGGCGTAGTGTTCTTTTGCCCGCTTTTCGGACAGGTTTATCACTTTGATACCGACGAGTTTGAGCCCTCGGTCCTCGAGTCGGGTGACGACTTCACCGAGGAGTCCGCGTGCGAACGCGTCGGGTTTGACCATCACGAAGGTTCGCTCGAACTCGCTCATTAGTTGTCCTCGGCTTCTGCGACGGCCGCTTCTTCGACGTCTTCGGTGTCGCCATCGGCGTCGTCCTCGTCACCGGTAGATTCGACATCGTCATCCTCATCGCCAGCTTCTTCGGCATCGTCGTCTTCGTCGGTTTCGACGACATCGTCCTGATCGGCTTCTTCTTCGGCGGGTGTCTCGGCCTGGGCGGTGCCCTTGCCGGCACGCCCTGCCTCGGTCCACTCCAGATCGCGGGGTTCGCGGCCGAGTTTGTAGTTTTTCTCGGCTTTCGAGTCGACAAAGTGGAGTACGGTGCCGTCGTTTCGGACGTACATGATGCCCGTTCCGGGCTCGATCTCTTCGCCCGTGTAGTCACAGGTACGTTTTTCGACCATTATTGTCCTCCGATGGAGTCGGCCTCGCGGGCGGTCTCACGAAGCTGGAGTACGTCCCCTTCGCGGACCGGCCCGAGGCAGTTCCGGGTGATGATTCGTCCCTGGTTCTCGCCCTCTTTGATCCGGCATTTGACCTGCATGGCCTCACCATGCATTCCGGTCTTGCCGACGATCTCGATGACCTCGGCGGGCGTCGAACCGCCGTTTTCTTCTTCAGCACTCATCTTTGGTCACCTCAGTCGAGGTCCTCGACCTTGCCGGCGATATCTTCGACGTCACCGGAGGCTTCTCCGGCGTCGACGATCGCGGCGGCGGCCGAGCCGACCTCGAGGCCGGCGGCGTGGCCAACGTCGTCTTGGGTCTCGATGAAGACGACCGGGATGCCTTTCTCGTCTGCGAGTTCGGGGATATGCATGACGATCTCTTCGGGCGAGACGTCTTCGGCGACGTAGACGAGATCGGCGTTGCCACGCTCGATCGCTTTCGTCGTTTCGTTCGTTCCTTTCTTTACTCGTCCGGTGTCTCGGGCGACCTCGAGCGCCGCTAGGGCGTCGTCGGCGAGGTCGGCTGGGATGTCGGTGGTTACGTAAACTGACATAGGTTGTTCACCTCTCTACGCGTGGGCTCGCGCTCCCCTGCCATCCGGGAGCTGGGTCCCGGGCCGATGTGAGTCGGCGGAAGTCCTGTGAGGCTAGGAGCATCATCAACCCCGCGTAGGGTGTAGTACGGAGTAGCGTTGCCCCCCTTAAAAGCGTGTTCAAACGGTCGGAGCTGTGACACCGTTACACACAGAACCTGTCTGTTTTTTCACACTCGGCTACAATCTCGTGGTCGGTGCCTATTTTTCCTCCGCTCTCCGATCTACGGCCATGCCCGTCGACGTTCCTGCCCTCGCACGGTCGCTTACAGCGGAGGCTCGAGAAACAAACGAGCGACGGCTTCTCGTGCTCGCGGGCGAGCGCGAACGCGGCTACGATATTCTCGAGTCGGTTCTGGATACGCTTTCGGTCCCGATCAGCGGGACGACGCTCGTCGGTCCCGACGACCGGTTGCGCTGTGAGCAGCTGTTGCAGGCTCGAGCGGGCGACCTTCTTGGAACGACTCGTGACCTCGTTGCCCTCGACGCCCACGAGGGGCTGCGGCCGAACGCCCTTGGTGCCGTCGTCGGCACCGTCGATGGAGGTGGACTGCTGGTCTTGCTGACGCCGTCGCTTGCAGATTGGCCCGACCACTGCGGTGCGTTCGAGCAGTCGCTTGCGGTTGCACCGTTCGGTCTCGAGGCTGTTACGGGTCGATTTCGCCGCCGACTCGTCGAGACCCTCCGTTCTCACCGCGGTATCGCAATCGTCGACCTCGGAACAGAACGAGCCGAAGATGGGGGCCCTCGAATCGAACGCGAGGGCCTGGTTCGACCTGCCCCGCGAGTCTCACGGCAGACGGATCCACGTTCGACAGTGCCGGCGGACCCCCGGTTTCCGCTCGAGGCGTACGATGCCTGCCTGACGACCGATCAGGCTGATGCACTCGCGGCGTTCGAATCGCTCGTCTCCGCCGAGTCTGCCACCGAACAGACGAGTCGCCAGCGGGCGCTTATCCTCGAGGCCGACCGTGGCCGGGGAAAATCGAGCGCGGCGGGACTCGCTGCGGGTACACTCGCCGCCGAGGGTGTGAGTGTGCTCGTGACCGCCCCCCGATGGCGAAACGCCCGTGAGGTATTCGAACGCGCCCGCGAGTTGTGTACGACCCTCGGGTGTGTGAGAGCCGACAAATCGAGCCTCGAGTATGTGAGGTCCAACGAACGGAACGTTTCGGATAGCAAATCACGGGTGCTCGAGACCACCACCGGTGGTCGGGTCCACTTCCTCGAGCCGGCAGCCGCGACCGATCCGACTGTACTCGAGGCAGCCGACGTCGTGATCGTTGACGAGGCTGCAGCACTCCCCGTCCGAACTCTCGAGTCGTTTCTCGTGGCCGATCGAATCGCCTTTGTGACGACGATTCACGGCTATGAGGGGGCGGGTCGGGGGTTTTCGGTCCGGTTTCGTGATCGACTGGCCGAGAGCGACCACACACTCGAGGAACGAACACTCACCGAGCCGATCAGATACGCGGCGGGTGACCCACTCGAGGTGTGGGCCTTTCGGGCGCTGTTGCTCGACGCTCGACCACCCGTCGAGCAACTCGTCGCTGACGCCCGTCCCGAACGCGTCGAATACCAACGCCTCGAGCCGGAGACGTTACTCGCCGATGAAACCTTGCTTCGGGAGGCCTTTGGGCTGCTCGTCCTTGCACACTACCGGACCGAACCGAACGACCTGGCACGGCTGCTCGATGCGCCAAACCTCGAGGTCCGTGCGCTTACCTTCGAGGGCCACGTCGTAAGCGTGGCCTTGCTTGCCCGTGAAGGGAATCTCTCCGCTGAGCGGCGGGCAGCGATGTATGAGGGCAGGCGGGTCCGCGGGAATATGCTCCCGGACATACTCACGAGCCAGCTTCGTGACGAGCAAGCGGGTGCGCCGGCGGGGCTCCGGGTCGTCCGCATCGCGACACATCACGCGGTTCGTTCGCGCGGCCTGGGATCACAGTTGCTCGAGTGTATCCGCGAGGAGTTCGATGATATCGACTGGCTTGGAGTTGGCTTCGGCGCGACGCCCGGGCTGGTTGGGTTCTGGCGGGACAGCGGCTATCGGACCGTCCACGTCTCGACGACGCGAAACGAGGCCAGCGGCGAGTATTCGGCGCTCATGCTCTGTCCGACGAGCGATGTCGGCCATCGGCTCTCCGAGCGCCACACCCGGCAGTTTGCCCGCCGCTTCGCTGCGGTCTGTTCGGACTCGCTTTCTGACCTCGAGCCCGATGTCGTCCGCGCGGTGCTCAAAAGCGTCGGGCCCGATACAGCACCGTCACTCGAGATGACCGATCGGGAGTGGCAAATTGTCGCCAGCGCAGCCTACGGTCCCGGACTGTTCGACGTCGATCCTGGCCCGTTTCGACGGCTGGCGATGCAGTTTCTGCTCGAGCGTCCCGATGCTGTTTCCCTCTCCGAACGCGAGCAGCGACTACTCGTTTTGCGCGTCCTGCAGGGGCGACCGTGGTCGGCCGTCGCCGACCGACTCGACTACCACTCGGCGGGACAGTGTCGGCGGGCGCTGGGAGAGGTTTACTGTCCGCTCGTCGATCAGTATGGAACCGACGCTGCACTCGAGGTTCGCGAACGGTTTGCCGACGACTGACGGCCATCGGAGACTCGCGAGAGCGATACGCCTTTGAGTCGGCCGGCCATCATCTCTGCATGGTCGAGGCGGTGACGATTATCGCGCTCGCGTTGCTCGTCGCGGGCGTCGTCGGCACGCTCGTCCCGCTGGTCCCGGGTGGGGTGTTTTCGTTGTCTGGACTCCTGGTCTACTGGTGGCACTCGGGCTTCAGCGAGCCCGGCTTGCTCTGGATGGTCGTCCTCGGTTCGCTCGCCGTGTTCACGCTGTTGGTGGAGTTTCTGGGTGGATCGATCGCCGCCAAAGCCGGTGGAGCTTCGTGGGCAACGACAGCTGCAGCCGCCGTCGTCGGTATTGCACTCATGATTCTCACCGGGCCGTTGGGCTTACTCGTTGGCCTCTTCGGGACCGTCTTCGCCCTCGAGTACGCCCGTGACGGCGACCTCGATGGCAGCGTTCGGTCGGCTGGCTATGCCACCGTTGGTATCCTCGCCTCGACGGCAGTACAGGTGCTTTTGACACTCTCGATCCTGCTGGGGTTTGTCGTCGCCGTCTTCATACTGTGAGCCGGTCCTCGAGTCGGTGGCACCTTGCCAGGACGTATCACGATCTGTTAAGATGGTATTTTCGGTGGTGTTACTGTTCACAATCAATTACTCTCATCGAATTCCTCGATTTAATTTACAACCGTGGAACGGGTAGCAGGCTGTATGCGTGGGATTGACTTCACGACACGGAGAGTAGTTCTCAAATCCGCTGGCGCTGCTGGAGTGGCGGCGTTGCTCGCTGGTTGTGCCGACGAAGGCCCCGGCGAGGAAGAAGAAGACGAGGAGGAAGCCCCTGAAGATGACGAGGAAGAGCCCGAAAACGGCGAAGAAGCCGCAATCGAACCCGGAACCCGAATCGAGTTCGACGCCCAGACACCGGGTTGGGTCGGCATCGAACCCGAAGAGATTGCCGACGAGGAGAACCCAACGCTCGTGTTGACCGAAGGCGAAGAGTACGAAATCGGCTGGGAGGAAGGCGACGGTGCCGATCACAATATCGAAATCTGGGACGAAAACGACGAGGTCGTCGACGACTTAGAGACCGAAATCGTCCAGGAAGGTGGCGAAGACCAGTTCCTCGAGTTCGAAGCCAGCGAGGAGATGGTGACCTACGTCTGTGAGCCCCACGAGGGGACGATGATCGGTGACATCGAGGTCGAAGCGAACGGAAACGACGATAACGACGAGTAATACCGTTTACTCGGCGTTTTGGTGTAAGTGATACGCGACGATGGGTCGCCCCATCAAGGGTGCTGTGGACCACATTTTCGGGGCGACCCGAGACGCCCTCGAGCGATCCCTACTATGGGTGTGCGTTATACGCGAGCAGTCGGCCGTCTTCGTCGGTGCCATCGATCCGTGCGAAGCCGACGCGTTCGAACTGGACCATCTCATTTTCCAGCGAGTCGACGCCGGGTTCGGCCTGTCCGGTGACGTCGCCGTCGAGCGTTCGCATCCGGACGGGGACGCTCTCGCTTGTTGGTACCCAGTGGACCACGTCGACGCCACCTTCACGGACAACGTCGATCTCCTCGCCGGTGTACTGTAACCGGTCGTCTGTATACTGGAAACAGCCGAGCCCTTTGAGCCAGATGCGTTCTCCAGACGTAGGGAGGTCCTCGGACTCGAGCAAGACCGAATCGGAGATGGGAATCTCGCGGACGCCACGATCCTCGTGGTCGGGATGGAGTGGGGGGGTCGCTTTTTCGGGTGGGTTGCCGGTGAGAGGGATCTGGTCGCCTTCGCGGACGAAAAACCGCCGATCAGTATCGTCGTCGATCAACTCGCGGTTTTCGGCGTAGATCGAACTCATCGCCAGATCGACATCGCTAGTCGAGGTGCCGAGGCCGGTCATCGCGGAGACGATGGCCTCCCCACGGATACCTCGCTGGCGAAGACTCGCAAGCGTCGGCGCACGCGGGTCGTCCCAGCCCTCGAGGTCACCGGCACTGATTAGATCGGCAATCGTCGACGTACTCATTTTGACGTCGTAGGCGTCGATCTGGACGTGGCCCCAGTGGACGACTTCGGGATACTCCCAGTCGAAGTACTCATAGACAAACTGCTGGCGTTTGGCCGAATCCTGCAGGTCGATCCCGCGGATGATGTGGGTAATGCCAAGCAGGTGGTCGTCGATCCCCGACTGGAAATCGAGCATCGGCCAGCACCGATACTCGCTGGCTTCCGCTCTCGGGTGTGGGGTATCGATCATCCGGAAGGCGACCCAGTCTCGGAGTGCGGGATTTTTGTGCTCGATGTCGGTTTTCACCCGGAGGACGATCTCGCCGCTTTCGTACTCGCCGGCGATCATCGCCTCGAACTCGTCTAACACCGTTTCGGGATCTTTGTCGCGGTTTGGCGACGGTTTCCCGGCGTTTTTGAGCTCCGAAAACTCCTCGCCGGGCAGATCACAGGTGTAGGCCCCACCCATCTCGATCAGCTCACGAGCGTACTCATAGTAGGTCTCGAGGCGATCACTCGCCCGATAGACGTCGTCGGGTTCGAATCCGAGATACGCAAGGTCCTCGAGGATGGCGTCGTAGGCGTCGAGATCCGGCCGTTTGGTCTCGGGGTCGGTGTCGTCGAAGCGGACACAGAACCAGCCATCGTAGCGGTCGCGGTAGGTGCCGATGACGGCCGGCATCCGGGCGTGGCCGACGTGCCAGGGACCGTTGGGATTTGGCGCACACCGCATCCGGATCTCGTCGTACTCCTCGGCATTTGGCAGGGCCGGCAGGTCGTACTCGTCCTCGTCGTCTTCGGCCTCTATTTCTTCGAGTTCTTCGGGAGCAAGATCCTGGAGCGTCTCGCGTTTTTCCTCGTATGAGCGGTTGTTGACCTGACTCACAACGCCACCGATGATGCCGGGAATCTCGTTTCCGTGCTCGCGGAAGTCGGGATTTTCGCCCATCAGCGGTCCCATAATCGCGCCGACGTCGGCGTCGCTTTCGTGTTTGACGGCGTTCAACAGCGCGTGTTTTTCTGCCTCGCACTCGATCTGTTGGCGTAACTCGTCGTCCATTAGCCCCAGATTGATCGGGGCCATTGAAAATCCTCGCGGTGTCTCCGCCTCGAGGAACGATATCAGAACGTCCGGAACGCCTCGGCTGGATTCTCGTCGACGATCGTCTGGAGAGTGTCGTCTAACTCCGCCTGGAGGGTCTCCATCCGCTCTATGAGGTCCTGATACTCCTCGGAGTTCGTCTCAGCGAACCGTCCTTCGGACTCGAGTGCGGCCCGTTTCGACGCCAGTCTGAAAAATTCTCGGCTCTTTTTATCGTAGTTCGCTCGTGCGAGCAACAACTCGATGGTTCCGCGGAGTTTCTCGCGGTCGATCGGTTTCGTCAGGTATTCGTCGAAGGGCATATCGACGATATCGACACCGGGATCGACGGCCGTCGCCATCGCAACCGGAATATCGTACCCCTCCGCCCGAAGCCGCTCGAGTACCTCGTCGCCGTTGAGATCGGGCATCCGACGGTCTAAGACGACGGCATCGACCGACTCATCGACGAGTTCGAGCGCTTTCTCGCCACCGGTCGCAGTCAACACGGTAAACGAATCCTCGAGATAGAGCGAAAAGAGACGAACCAACCGAGATTCGTCATCGACGAGTAACACTGTTGGGTCCCCCGCTTCCCTACGTCCCATACCACGTATGGTACAATCAATT
>LKMM01000046.1 GCA_001563885.1 Natrialbaceae archaeon B1-Br10_E2g27 | reverse complement strand
CCCCCAACACTCGACGAACAGATAGCGGCCCTCGAGGACAGAGACGACGACGAACTCGAAGCGCTACTCGAGGGCGTTCTCGATCCGGACGAATCCGAACCGTCCGAGTTCGACCCCGACGAGGACCCGACGGAGTTTCTTCCGACCGAGTACGAACCCGGCGAGGGCGAGGCCGACGCCCGGATCACGTTCATGTTTCAGGACGACGATAGCCCCGAAGACGAGGACCCCGAGGCCGCTTACGACGCCCAACTCGAGGTCGAGTCGCTGTTTGACGACCGCTTCGACGATGGCTTCGTCTTCGGGCAAGGAATTTCGGATGCAGCCTCCGCGAGCGCAGTCGGCGATAGCTTCGCAATCATCACGCCCGTCGCGTTAGTGCTCGTCCTGTCGATTCTCGCCGTAACCTACCGGGATGTCGTCGACGTGTTGATCGCGCTCTCTGGAATCGGCGTCGTGATGGGCTGGCTTGCTGGATTGATGGGCTGGCTCGAGATTCCGATGAGCCAACTGTTGATCGCCGTCCCCTTCCTGTTGATCGGCCTCTCGATCGATTATGCACTGCACGTCGTGATGCGCTATCGGGAGGCCAGAGCAGGCACGCTCGAGGTGCCTGAATCTGGAGATCAAACGGGCGCGAGCGCCGATAGCGGAGCCGACGAGACCGGCCGGATGGGCGTTTCCTGCGGTATCCGTGCGGGGATGGCCCTCGGGCTCGCCGGGGTGGTCCTCGCGCTCGCAGCCGCCACCTTTTCGACCGGGATCGGCTTTCTCTCGAACGTCGTCAGCCCGCTGCCGGCGATCCGGGATTTCGCTATCTTGAGCGCCGGTGGCATCTTCGCTACCTTCGTCGCCTTCGGCATCTTCGTCCCGGCGCTGAAAGTTGAGGTCGACTCGCTGCTCGAGGGCCGCTTCGGCCGCAGTCGGGCGAAATCAGCCTTCGGCGTGAGCGCGGGACCGGTCAATCGCCTGCTCTCTGGTGGCGTCGTGCTGGCGCGCCGCGCACCCATCGCGGTCGTCGCCGTTGCGCTGGTGCTTGCAATCGGCGGGGCCTACGGCGCGACGGGCATCGATACCGAGTTTAACGAGGCTGACTTCCTCCCCGAAGATGCCCCCGAGTGGGCCCAGTCGCTGCCCGGCCCGCTCGCCCCCGACACCTACACCATCAGCGACGACGCCGACTATCTCGGCGAGAACTTCCAGGATCCCGACTCGCAAGCCGAGATTCTGCTACGCGGTAACGTGACCGATCCCGGGACGCTCGAGGCAATCGAAGACGCTCGAGAGCGGGCCGCGACCGAGAACCAATCCAGCAATGACACCGGCGCGACCACCACCATCGACGCCAGAGCCGACGGCACCGCCGCCATCGACAGCCCGCTGTCGGTCCTCGAGGATGTCGCCGCTGACAACGAAACTGTCGCAGACGGCATCGACGAGCGCGACACGACCGGTGACGGCCTCCCCGACGAGGATCTGGCGGGACTCTATGACCTGCTGTATGGGGCAGACTCCGAGGAGGCGACAACGGTACTCGAGCGAACGGACGACGGCGAGTACGAGTCCGCCCGCTTGCTCGTCAGCGTTCGCGGTGACGCTGCTGCCCAGGATATCGCCGACGACGTGCGGGCCGTTGCGGCGGTGATCGACGACGAGGGGACCGTGACGGCCATCGCGACCGGCGGTCCCATCACGACTGCCGTCGTTCAGGACGCACTGCTCGAGACACTAGTGCAGGCCTTTGCGGTCACCCTGGTCGTCATCCTCGTCTTCCTCACCGCACTCTACTGGGTGCGCCACCGGACGCTGACGCTCGGGGCCGTCACGCTCGCCCCAGTGGTCGCCGCGTTGGCCTGGCTACTGGGGACGATGGCGATCCTCGAGGTCCCCTTCAACAGTGAAACCGCGGTCATCACCAGCCTCGCGATTGGCCTCGGCGTCGACTACAGCATTCACTTGGGCGAACGCTTCGTCGCCGAGCGCGAGCGCCGCGAAACAGTCGAGGCGGCACTCGAGGCGACGATCACCGGCACGGGAGGGGCCTTGTTGGGAAGTGCAGCGACGACCGCCGCCGGCTTCGGTGTGCTCGCGCTTGCGCTCGCCCCGCCGCTGCAACGGTTCGGCCTCGTGACTGGCTTGAGCATCATCTTCGCGTTCGTCGCCTGCATCACCGTCCTGCCGAGTCTGTTGGTACTTCGAGAACGGCTGCTCTGACGGTAGTTGTTCCATTCGGCGACAGACCTGTGAGTGTCTCGGATCAGCGGTTAGACGGTCGCGTCGACGCGATCGACGATCTCGACCTGTCGAAATGCAAAGCGTGCGCCACCGTCGCGGCCGTCTCCGACCGTGACCGTCCAGCCATGTTCGTCGACGATTGACTCGACAATGGCGAGGCCGAATCCGGTTCCGTCCGCGCCGGAGTACCCGACGGTCAAGACGGAATCGCGCTCGTCGGGTGAAATGCCGGGGCCATCGTCCTCGAGATAGAATCCGTCCTCGAGACCACCGACACACACCTCGACGTCGGAACCGGCGTGTTCGACGGCGTTGCGAAACAGGTTCTCGAACAACTGCTGGAGTCGGACACGGTTTGCTCGAATCGATGCCGTCGTTTCGACCGCCAAGGTTGCATCGGCGGTGTCGACCAGCGACCAGGCTGCCCTGGCAACCGCCTCGAGCGTGACCGACTCGACATCGCGGTCGTCGTTTCCTTCACGGGCAATCTCGAGGACATCAGTGACGAGTTCGTCGATCCGAGTGAGGGCATACTCGATCTCCTCGAGTGAGTCGTGTCCACCGAGATCTTCTTCGAGGAGTTCGACGTGGCCGCTTGCGATCGACAGCGGGTTGCGAAGGTCGTGGCTGACGATGCCTGCAAACCGATCGAGGCGTTCGTTCTGGGCTTTGAGCCTGCGTTCGTTGTGAATACGATCGAGGGTTGCCTCTGCACAGGCTAACAAACTCCGTACCAGGTCTTCGGTGCCCCCATAGGGGTTGACCGCACCGAGCACCGTCACGACGCCGTAGCTCCCAAATGGAAGGTACGTCCCGGAGTAGCGCTCGTCGTCGTCCGGATCTTCGCCACACTCGAGTGCCCACGCGCCTGCAACCGTCTGGGTGGTCCCCTCGGTAAACGCCCGGCCAGCGGGGTTCGACTCGCCCAGCGGAAACGATCGTGGCTCACCCTCGAGGCTGTCGTTACCGGCGACGGCGACCGGGTTGAGCCGACCGTTTTCTACGGCACGAACCACGACCGTCTCGTATGTGAAGATGTCTCTGAGATCGGTGGCAACCCGCTCGTAGAGGCGCTCAGGAGTACCGATCGTAATTAGGTCCTGGACGGCCTCTCGGAGGGCGAAATCAGCCCGTTCGCGCTCGATTCGTGGCGAGATATCGTGAAAGATCCCAATCGCAATTGGCCGGCCAGCGACAGTAGTGTAGTTGACCGACATCTCGATTGGGACGTGCATGCCCGAACTCGTCTCGACGTACATATTCGAGCCGTCGGGGAACTGCCTGATCGTCCCGCCGTCCATCCCAGCCATCGCCTCTTTGAGCCCTTCGCGGTAGCGCTCACCGTCTGGATGGAGAAACGAATTCGGCTTCCCGATGAGCGTTTCCCGGTCGTATTCCATCAACTCGAGGCCGGCAGGATTGACGTCGATGATCTGCTGGCTCTCACCATCGACGATGAAGACGCCGTCTGGAAGCGTCTCGAACAACTCGGCGTAGTACCCCTCCCCTTCGGGTCGAACCGAGACGATAACCAACTGCGTGCCATCGATATCGACCACATCAAGCCCGATGGCCGCCTCGAACGTCGATCCATCTGGCCGACGAGCCGTACACTGGAGCCTGCGCGCCGAAGGCGAGTTAGGTGCCGTGACCTCCTCGAGTGCCTCGAGATACACAGGTTGACTCTCCGAGGTGAGCAGGGAGTGAAATCGGTCGACGGCTGACCGATCGTCATCGATTCCGAACAGCGTCGCCGCTCGGTCAGTCCACTGCTCGAGACGGTCATCGGCATCGACGAAAACGACCCCGGCACCACTGTCCATTATCTTACCACTGATATCTCGATTGATACCGCATAAATCAACTGGCAGTACAGACTCAGAGGCAGTCAGGTTACACCAGTCAAACCCAGGCGAGAATGTTTTTATTGACTCTCATTTTGGCCGTCTGCGTGAGCCCGTACCCACAACTCACCGATTCTCGAGCGTCTGGTTCGATAGGATTTGCCGCGTTCGTCGCATTCGATGGGGCCGTTCCGATCGGGGCCGAGTCGGTCGACGGTGTCTGTTCTGGCGAACCCTATCGGTATTCTTCGAGCGGTACACGATTCGGCGAGTGCAGAAACTGATACGCTCAGACCGAACTGTGTGGTCGCCACCTTGGGGCGACGATTCACGACGCACGTCTGGCAGTATGAGCCGACTCACTCCGGTGGCCCCTGGATGTGGATCTTATATTTCGTTCCGGTATGCTCGACGAACCATTGAAAACCACTATGCTCGTTGTCACGTCCGAGCGTCTCTCTGGCCGCACTAATTTCGTCCAGACCTCGAATCGGGTATTCTACGAGTTCACTTCCGAATTTGCCTTGCTCTTCGGGGTCAAACTCGTCTTCCATCTCCGGCTCGTACTCCTCGTCGGCATACTCGAGTGCCGCCTTTATGTACTCGTCGTCGAGCAACGAGTCTTCTTTTGCATCGAGGATCGTCGCATCATCTGGGATATCGACCGCGATGAACACACGTATATAACCCAGCTCCGACTGCCCTCCTGGGTGGTCAGGATCATCGGGCGCTTCCTCCTCGTCGCTCTGAGGAGGTTGAGGTCCGTCGTTCTCGGTCGATTCCTCTTCGTCGTCGCTCCGGTCTTCGCCGTCGGCCGATTGGTTCCCGCTTTCGGTCGCTTCATCGGCGATACACCCGGCGATCGCTGTGACGGACGTGGCGAATACAAGCAGTACCGTTCGTCGCCGTAGTCTCATACGTTCAATACTTCTGACCAGCGTGAATATTTTCTGCTCGCCGGCGAGCGATTCGGCGAGTGCAGAGACCGAAGCGATTTACTCCGGTTCCGGCGGCCACTCAACTCGAATCATATACCGTGTTTCATTGTACTCGACGTACCATTGATGCGTATTCGCTTGGTTGTCCCGTCCGAGTGTCTCTATGGTCGCATCAAACTCGTCGTTAGTATCAACCCAGTTTGTTACGAGTTCGCTCCCCCATCGATCTTCAGGATCCAACTCGTCTTTCATTCCCGGTTCGTACTCGTCGTCGGCCTCCTCGAGTGCCGTCTCTATGTGCTCGTCTTCGAGCAACGACTCTTCGGTTGCGTTGAGAATCGGCACGTCATCTGAGATGTCTGCCTCGATGAGCACAGATATTGACCCTCCTTCCGGGATCTCATGATCTATGGACTCGTGCGCCTCCTTTTCGTCGTTTTGACCTTCGCCGTTGGTCGATTCGTTCTCGTCGTCGGTCGGTTCATCGCCGAGGCAACCAGCAATCGCTGTGACGGATGCGACCGATGCAAAAAGTATCGTTCGTCGCCGTACTCTCATACGTTCAACATATATGATTGGCATAAATACTTTCTGAACATATTAACTCGAAAGAAGTCTGGAAGTTGGACCTACCGTCCTCGCTGAACGGTATCCCGTCCTCAGTACACGTCGACGTCGCCGTCTGAGTGCGCTCGAACCCACAACTCGCCGATTCTCGAGAGCCGGGTTCGATACGATTTCCCGTGTTCTTCGCGTTCGATATAGCCTTTGCCGCCGGGGCCGAGTCGGTCGACGGTGTAGATGACTTTCGAGCGAAAACTGTCGGTGTACTCTTCGTTTAATTCCCGCGCAAGCGATTCGGCGAGTTCCGAGACCGAGCCGAACTCGCCGTCTTCGCCGAGTTTGTAGAGAATAAGTTCCTCGAACGGCTTGACGTTCGAAAAGGAGGCAACGGGCAGTTCGACGATGTGGGTGCCGTCGATCTCTTTTGCACCGATGGTGGTCCCGCGTTCGTCGAACTCCGCCAGCAGGTCTCGGGCACTCTCGAGTCGGCGACCGATCCGGTCGGGGTCGACGCCGACGGCCGTCTCGTCGCTGTAGGCTCGCTGTAGGTCAGAGAGTAAGTCGATCCCCTCGCGTAACTCCTCGGCGAGTTCCGTCTCGAGGTACTTTTCGGGGGCGGTGTAGTAGGTGTGGATCGCCTCGCGGTCGTCCTGGCGTTCGACCATCAGCGAGTGGGCAGCGGTCGCGAAGGCGAAACTCACCGTCCGGGGCATCGCGGCGACGTTGACCCAGACTTCGTTTTCTCGGTCGAGTTCGGTCGTGATGAGGTCGTAGGCCTGCTCGAAGGCCTCGTCGTAGTCATAAACATCCTCGAGGACGAACCGTTCGGTTTCCGCGCCAAGCAGGTTTCGGAAGTCGGTCTCGAGTTTCCGCGAGAGATTTCGGGAGTACTCGACGTTGGCCTCGCTGCCGACAGCGCCCTCGAGTAAGATCACGCGGTCGACGTCGATCTGATCGCGGACTAATGGCGCGATCAGCCGGTCGTAGTCGAAGCCGACCGGAACGATGTGGGTTTGCATACCCGGCTAGAGCGTCGCTCCGGGTATAAAACCAGCCAGACTCGACTCGAGGGACGGACACCCGACTGCCCCTGTATGTGGATGCTCACCACTCCGGGGCGACGATTACGACGAACGGTCGGCAGTATCACCACCGTCGGTGGATGCATCGTCGACAGTTCTGGCGAGGCGTGCGATTCGCTCGCGGTCGCGTTCTGGGTCGGCGTCGAACCCATCGCCGGCCTCGAGCGGAAGCGTCCCGCCGACGACGCCGAAACTTCGATCGGTTGGCCAGACGACGACGTGGGCCTCGGCGGTGAGTCGATCGGCGTTGCTATTCGAGAGGGGGTAGCCGGCGTCTAAGACGTACCATTTTCCGGGGGCACCGCCGTCTCGTTCGAACGCGATCGTCTCCCGGACGCCGTCGACGACCAGACCCTTATCCGCGACAGCGTCGACGAAGCCATTTTTGGCTTTCGGGGCGGCCATCGAGACGATGCCGGCCGGCGAGACGCCGACACTCGGCAGCGACGGCGAGAACTCGAGATCGACGATAAACAGCGATCGGATCGGAATCGATCCCTCGAAGATGGCAGGATTCGGTTCGTCGGTGGGGCCGTAGACGGTCGTCTCAGCGGCGATGGAGACGACGAAAACGCTTCGGTCGTCCGTAAGCGTCGTCACCGGCTCCCACCGCTTGGCGAATTCGGCCGGCAGATCGGAGCTCATTGGCAGGCGGTATGCGAGCGGGCGGTTTCGGTCTGACGATCCAACGCAGTCGGCGATCGATCAGTCCGCTCGAAGCCCCTCGAAGTAGAGTGTCAGTTTCTCTTCGGCTGCCGGCGAGGTCACGAGTGAGACGCCAACGGTTACGAAGAGCCCAACTCCCATCCCCACGAGCCCGGCCGTCCAGCCGAAGTAGCTCTCTCTGAGGACGGTCGTAACCACAACGATGAGCATGGGCACCACGTCGGCAGCGACCGGAAATTGGCCAACTGCCTCGAGCGCGGCGACGATGGACTCGACGAACAGCGCCGAGAGATAAAACGCCTGACTGGAAAGGATGCCGGCGATGATGCCGGCACGTGTCGTTTTGCGCCAGTAGAGGGCCACGAGGACCGGCAACGTAAGCTGGGCGAAGCCACTGAACGCCGCGTCGCCGAGTTCGAACAGCGTCGCCGGCGTCTCGAGGCTTACGAGAAACGCAGCCGTCGCAAAGGCGACGACGCCGATGCGAGCGATCAGGTCCTCGCGTCGTTCCGAGAGCCCACGATCGATGAAGGGACGGTAGAGGTCCCGAGTGAAATACGATGACCCAGAGAGCAACATCGAATCCGAAGAGGACATCATCGCGGCCATCGCCCCCGCGATGACGAGTGCGGCGAACCATATGGGAGTGAATTCGGCGAGCACCACGGGAAGAACGTTTTCGCCTTCGGCAATCGTGATGTCGAGTCCACGTGCCCACGCGCCGATCATAAAGGAGGGGACGAACAACAGGACACAGAGAATCGGCCAGAGGGCAAACGAGCGTTTGAGCACCGTCCGTGAGCCGGCGGCAAAGAACCGCTGGTTGACCTGTGGAAACATCGCCACCCCGAACCCGATCGTGATCGCCGTCGAAAGCATCCACTGGGGCGTATAAAACTCACTCCCGAGTGTGAGGTGGCCGGCTGCTTCGGCTTCGAGCGCCGACGTGGCCACACTGGGCCCACCGACGACGGCAAGCAGCCAGAGCATCGCGACCCAGGTAGTGACGAGCATGAACGCGCCCTGGAGGGTGTCGGTCCAGGCGATGCCACGCATGCCGGCAACGACGACATAGAGGATCATAAACGCCGTAATCAGTCCCGCGCCAGCGGCGTAGGGAAGCGCCCCGTCGGTCAGCGCCTCGAGTGCAGTTCCTGCGCCGACTTGCTGTAACATGACGTACGGAAAGAGCCACAGCAGGCTGACGCCGGCGACCAGCCCCCTGAGTCGCCTCGAGCCAAACCGGTCGCCGAGCATCTCGCCGAGGGTGACATACTCGTGGGTTTGCCCGAGCAGCCACTGTTTGTAGCCGATCAGATACCACAAGATTGCAAAGATGATCCCATCCATCAGCCCCATCACGAGCACCCACTCGGGGCCTTCGGCGTAGGCGACGTTCGGCCCGGCGAAGAAGGTAAACGCCGACAGCAAGGTTGCAAAGGTCGTAAACAGCAAGACGACCGTCCCGAAGGTTCGACTCGCGAGATAGAAGTCCTCGGCTGTTCGCTCGGTCATCCGGTAGGCAACGACTCCCACGAGCAACGCGACTACGAGATAGCCGACGATGATCCCGAGTTGCAACGAGAGGCTCACAGCCTCTCACCACCCCCGGCGTCACCGTCTGTCGGTTCGGGGCGACCTCCTGGCCCCTCTCGGTCGCCTTCTTTCGGCTCGATGCCGATTCCCCACGCACGTTGTGTGAACAGCCAGAAGACAACCGAAGCCAACAGCATCCAACCAACGTGCCACCACAGCCACAGCGGTATCCCAGCCACGACCGTCGAATCCCCCCAGAAAAACCAGGGTATCGTAAACACACAGAGAACGATAGCGACCGCGAGCCATCCCACTCGCTCGAGCCGGTTCATACCCGTGCTCAGTCACGGCCTCAATAATTGCTTTGCCCTTACGCTAGTACTCCGCCAAGCGTCGACTGATGGGTCGAACCGACACCCGCCGACTGGTTCGACCCATCAGTTCAGGCTTGTCAAAGCACTAGATGGTCCCTGGGTGTGATTTGATTGGGCTTACTACTGCATACCGGCGAGCAAAAAGCGTATACCGGTTGGCACACGACTCTCTCCAACGCTGACATGGCTCGCCTGTTCCCGTTTCGGTCTGACCCTCCACCGAACGATGGGCCGCCGCGAATCGTCGAGTTAGAGGGCGAAGACGCCGATGCGGTCTTCAGTGCGCTCTCATCGACGACGGCCCGACAAATCTACGCCACTCTCGAGGACGAACCCGCGACGCCGAGTGATATCGCCGAGCGGATCGATTCCTCGATCCAGAACGTCAACTATCACTTAGCGAACCTCGAGGAGGCTGGGCTCATCGAGGTCGTCGACACCTGGTACTCCTCGCGGGGCAACGAGATGAGTGTCTACGGGACAACAGCCGGCCCGCTGATCGTCACGAGCGATGAGTCGACCGGTTCGCGGTTGAAAACAGCCATCTCGCGGCTGATCGGCGCAGTTGGTGCGCTTGCCGGTGGGAGTCTCCTGGTCCAGTATGGGGCGACACGGTGGTTCGATCCCTCCGCGGCCGGCCCGACCGACGACCGCGCGGTAGATGAGCCAGCGGATGATGCCGAGGTAGACGACGGGCCGGGAGTGACGGGTACCGACGACACACTACCCGAGGAGGAATTCGAGGATGAAGCCGACGCGGATGAAGACATAGCGGAGGAACCCGATGCTGATATGGTCGACGACGATGCCATCGAGGAGGACCTCGATGCACCGGCTGACGACGCCGAACCGATCGCCGATGATGGCTACATGATCGGCGAGGAGGCCCCGGATGTCGGTGAGGCTATTTTCACCCTGCCGCCAGGTCTGGTGTTCTTTCTTGGCGGCCTGACTGTCTTGCTCGTCGTCACGGCCTACTGGTACTGGTATCGGCCGTCGTATTAGTCGGCCGTGTTCCGGTCGTAATAAGCGAGCACGCTGTGCGTCAACAGCTATTTGAGCGTCACGAACCAACTTTGTCACAAACCGATATCGGATCCGGTTTCTGTCCTCTCCGGGACGGATCTCCAATGGAAGACACCTCGAAATACCTCATCCACGCGGACGTCACGGCCGACGGGGTCGTCGAGCGAAGCGACGTCGTCGGTGCCATCTTCGGCCAGACCGAAGGCTTGCTCGGCGACGACCTCGATCTTCGTGATCTGCGCCAGTCACAAAAGGTCGGCCGTATCGACGTCGAAATCACAAGCACCAGCGGCCAGTCGACCGGCACGGCCACCATTGCCACCAGCTTAGATAAAGTCGAAACCGCCACCCTCGCGGCCGCCCTCGAGACCATCACCCGCGTCGGTCCCTGCCGGGCCAGCCTCGAGGTGACCGAAATCGAAGACGTTCGGGCGGCAAAGCGCAAAGAAGTCGTCGAGCGTGCAAAGGAGTTGTTGCGGACGGGCTTTGACGATAGCGTGATGTCTTCTGAGGAGATTTTAGCGGAGGTACGCGAATACGTTCGGGTCGAAGATATTACCGAGTATGAGGGTCTTCCGGCGGGGCCACGAGTTACCGACAGTGATGCGATAATTATCGTCGAAGGCCGATCGGACGTGCTTACGTTGCTCAAATACGGGATCAAAAACGCCATCGCCGTCGAGGGGACGAACGTCCCCGACGCCGTTGCCGAACTCACTCGCCACCGAACCGTCACCGCCTTCCTCGATGGCGACCGTGGTGGTGAACTCATCCTGGCGGAACTCGCCCAGGTCGGCGACATCGACTACGTCGCCTTCGCCCCAGCTGGCGATTCCGTCGAAGCACTCGACCACCACGAACTGTTCGCTGCACTTCGCAACAAGGTCCCTTACGATGCCGTTTCCGGCCTCAACGAACCGCGTGCCGCCATCGCCGCCACCGACGGCAGCACAACGCCTGCACCACCAGCGTCGACGCCGACGACTGGTGACGACTCGAGTGAACCACGACCATCGCCAGCCGAGCCAGCAGCCGCTGACTCGACGGCCGCAGACGCCAACGGAACCGAAATCGACGACGCTAGTGTCTCTGAGGTCGATGACACAGACGGGGCCGAGGCCGACCCGACCACCGTCTACGAGCACGCATCCGAGATCATCAGGGCAGGAACTGACCGCGTCCGATTTCTCGACGCCGACACAACGGTGCTCGAGGAAGCCGACGCGAGTGATGCCTACGACAGCCTCGAGGGACTCGAGGAGCCACCGGAAACGATCGTTCTCGACGCTATTTTGACCCAGCGATTGCTCGATTTGGCTGCCGACAGCGGCGTCGAACGCATCGTTGCCCGCTCGCTCGGACAGTTTACCAAACGCCCGACTGCGGTACGGGTCCACGCAGTCACCGACATCGCCGAGGACCCACCCGAGACCGGCTAGCGCTCGTTGCGGTTCGGTATCTTCTTTCTCAACCATCGTTCGTAAACGAACGTGT
>LKMM01000045.1 GCA_001563885.1 Natrialbaceae archaeon B1-Br10_E2g27 | reverse complement strand
TGACCTCCTCAGCTTCGATATCTTCGACATCGATACCCATCTGTTTCATCATCTGTTCCATCTTGCGCGGGTTGAGTCCGCCGCCTCCTCCAAACATAGGCGAGAAGTCGGCACGGGCGACCTTTTAGTTTGTCGTTCCCGTCGGAGTAGATGACAGGTTGTACGCAGGTGTCTCACGTGTCGATCGGTACACCCTCCCGAACCGAGACGGCCATTCCGGTCTCGAAATCACCGATCGCCGCCCCGTCGAGTTCTGCACGGCCAACGGCGAGGAGTTCGCCGCGTTCGTGGACGACCAACACCTCATCGCCCGGCCGAATCTCCTCGCCAGCCTCGAGGACGAACTTCGAAAAGACGTTTTTGCCCTCGCGGACGAACGGTTCACTTTCGTCGTCGACGACCACCCGATAGGCAGGGTGTGCAAGCGCCGTCGTGAGTCGGCGACCACCTTCGATTCCAAGTGTAAACCGACCGTCGATGCCAAAAGAGACGATTCGACCCGTCTCGGCGTGGACCTGCTGTGGTCGCCCGGATGTCGTCCGCTTGATCGACAGCGATTCCGTAGGTGGGAACAGCGCCTCCCCAGCCCCGCCACCGAACTGATACGCTGCAATCGTCCGCAGGCTCTGTAGATCCGCGTTCCCATCGGCTGACTCGCTCATTGAACGAGGTTCGATCTGAGCGGTGGAAAGCGCTTCGACCTGGTTTCTCGACCAGCGCCGACCCACAGGCGAACGTTATTTCTCTATCCAATGAGCTGGAACAATCTATCAGGGCGGTTATATACGGTGGGTGAAAACCCACGCATAATGGATCTGATGCAGATCGTGATCGGACTCGGACTGCTTGCGGTCAGTGGAGTAACGTTCGTCGGTCCCTCCGGACTCGATCCCGCGGTTCACTCCCTGTTGACGGCGATTGCGTTGCTCGTGGGTGCGGGCGTCCTGTTTCGGACCGTCGCTCGAGAGGCACAGGTTTCCTAAGCGATCAGAGCAAGAAGGTTTCGTGGCGTTCGCTTAAATCGAGAAAGGCATCAGCCGCCTCGATGAGTTCGTCGGCAGTTGAGGATTCGAAACACATCACTTCGACACGGACGCCCTCGTGGCGGAGATGCGAACAGAGCCGAGAGAAATCACCATCACCCGTACAGAGGACGATCGTATCGACGTGGTTTGCAAGCGTCACCGCGTCAAGGCTCATACCGACGTCCCAGTCTGCCTTTTTTGTCCCGTCGGAAAATCGCTTGATGTCTTTGATCTTCGTCTCGAAGCCGATATCGACTAACGCCTCGAAAAAGCTCTCCTCTTCGGGAGAATCAGCCCGGATGACGTAGGAAATCGCTCGTGTTAACTGGCGATCCTGGACGGCCTTCTCGAGGAGCGATGAGTAGTCGATATTTCGGCTATAAATGCTCTGTGCGGTATGATAGAGGTTCTGTGCGTCGACCAATACGGCGACGCGTTGGCCGGGATGAATTTCGGTCACGTTCTATGCAAAGACGAGACCGCACTAAAAACCGACCCGTTTGGTCGTCGGAGCTGGTGGATATCAGCCAGCGTCTCGGGCGATCGGCCTGACAGAAAGGGATCGGCGGCTGACTATTCGGTCGGGATTAGCTTCGCAGTGCCTGGATACGCTTTTCGGTCGGTGGATGGGTCGCAAAGATCTGCTGTATGAGGCTTCGGTCGCCGTTGAAGATACACATCGCGTTAACCCCGCTGTCGTCGATTCGGGATTCACGTCCCTCGGCACCGCGTGAAATCTTCTCGAGCGCTCGAGCGAGAGGATCACCGCTGCCGATGTACTGGCGGGCGGTGTCGTCGGCGACGTACTCACGATATCGTGAGATGGCCATCAGGAGGATCATCACGAGCATGTTCGCGATGATCGAGGCAATCCACGCAATGACGAAACTGCCGGGGTTGTCTTCGCCGAGCATCTGGACGGCGAAGAACGCGGCATAGCCCACGACAGTCGCGATTGACTGGCCAAGTACCATCATGACCGTATCACGGTTGCTCAGGTGGGCCAGTTCGTGGGCGATGACGCCCTCGAGTTCGTCGTCGTCTAAAATCTGCATGAGTTCGGTTGAGACGACGACGATGCCAGCACCCTTGCGGCCGGTCGCGAAGGCGTTGGGGACGCCCATGTCGGCGACCATCAACCGGGGCTTTTGCATGTTCATGTCCCGGCACAGCGAGTCGGTCATCTGGTGGACCTTGCGAAATCGCGGGTCGTCTTCGGGCATGTCCTCTGCGCCGGCGCTTCTGATCGCCATCCACTTGCCCAGTTTGTACTGAAACGCGGGTAACAGCACGATACTGGGGATCAACACCAGGATCAGGCTGACTCCGAACAGCGCCGAAAAAAACAGCGCCGTGGCCAGATAGAGGCCAAACAGGATGGTCCCAACGACTGCCATCCGCAGTTGTAAGCCGATGTTATTCATGTGCATCCAGTAGTTAGTCGTCGAACCGTTAAAATCCGCCGATCCAAAACACAAGACGCGCCCGGAATGTCAAAATTAATCAACATAGATCGACCAGTGGCTAATTTTAAAACTTTTGACTGTTTAGGCCGGCAACCCGGTGACAAACGAGTCGCAACCTCTCAAAACGACCTCAGGCCCCGAACGAATCTATCGTTGGACGGAAGTCACAATCAATAAGTTCCGTCGGCTCGCTGTATCCAGTATGATCCGCGTCGCGTTTCGGACTATCACGTTCGTAGGCAGCGACGCGGCCGCTCGTTTTTCGAAACGCAAACGCTGAGACCTGTGCTCGCGGCGGGAGTGACACCCCGTCCCGGGCGCGATTCGGCGCACACAGTTCGATCGATGATTACTCGGCGGTCGCTTCCATCACTGACCAACAGCCGCGACGGCAAACCACCCACAACCATACAGAACCCACCATGACCCAACTCGACCTCTCGGGCGTCTTTCCCGCAATGTGTACGCCCTTCGACGACGACGAACGAATCGACTTTGAAACGCTCCAGCATGATGCCCAGCGACTCGAGGCCGCAGGCGTCGACGGGCTCGTCCCCGTCGGCTCGACCGGCGAGTCCGCAACCCTGACCCACGACGAACACGTCCAGGTCGTCGAGGCCGTCATCGAGGCCGTCAACGACGTGCCCGTTATCGCCGGGACGGGATCGAACAACACCCGCGAAGCACTCGAGCTCTCAGAGCGTGCGGCTGAGGCCGGTGCCGACGGCTTGCTCCTGATCTCACCGTACTACAACAAGCCCGAACAGCGTGGCTTCATAGAGCACTACCGTGCGATCGCAGACGCCGTCGACGTGCCACAGATCGTCTACAACGTCCCCTCGCGGACGGGCCAGAACATCGAGCCCGAGACGGCCGGCGAACTCGCTGCCCACGAGAATATCGTCGGCTACAAGGCTGCAAGCGGCGACCTCGGCCAGATCAGCGAAGTCGTCGAACGGACCAGCGAGGAGGAGTTTGCGGTCCTCTCGGGTGACGATGCGCTTACGCTCCCAGTCATCTCGGTTGGCGGGACGGGCACCATCAGCGTCGTCGCAAACATCGAACCCGAACGCACCTGCGCGATGGTTGGAGCCGCACTCGATGGTCACTACGACCACGCTCGAGACCTGCATCACGAACTTGGACCGCTCTGTCGTGAACTGTTCGTCGAGACCAACCCGATTCCGGTCAAAGAAGCAATGCAGATCCGCGGCTACGGCCCTGCTCGCCTTCGCTCGCCACTGACTCGCCTCGCCGAGGAGCATCGCGATGATCTCGAGGCGGTCCTTGCCGACCTCGAAGACGACGCTATCACCGTCGCCAGCCTCGAGCCGGAGGGTAATCGATGACGGTACAGATCGGCGTCACCGGCGCGACCGGTCGGATGGGGACGAACGTCGTAGAGACGATCGAGGCCCGTGAGGATTGTGCGGTCGCCCTCGCAGTCAACCGCGACCCCGGTTCGGAGATGGTCGCAGGCGTTCCGATCGAGCCAGCCGGCGAACTCGAGGAACTCCTCACAGAGCACAACGTCGACGTCGTCATCGACTTTACTGGCCCCGAGTCGGCACTCGAGTACGCCGAAGCCTGCGTGGCCGCCGAGGTTGCGTTCGTCACCGGAACGACCGGCTTTTCTGACGAGCAACGTGAAACGCTCGAGGCGACGGCCGACGATATTCCCGTCTTGCTCGCGCCGAATTTCGCCCGCGGCGTCCAGGCACTCGTCAATATCGTCGGCGATGCCATCGCGAATCTCCCGGGCTACGACGTCGAACTCGTCGAAACGCATCACAACGCCAAACGAGACGCTCCAAGCGGGACGGCAAATAGACTCCTCTCCGAAATCGAAGCCAACGGCGACTTTGCGGGCCGAAAACACGGCCGTGAGGGCTTCGATCCCCGTGAGGACGGTGAAATCGGTGTCCACGCCCTGCGGGCCGGCGACGTAACGGGCGAACACGAGATCATCATTGCGGGCAACCACGAGGAACTGCGCCTGACTCATCGGGCGGAAGATCGGGGTGTCTTCGCCGCAGGCGCGGTCGACACGGCGGTCTGGATCGCAGGAGCAAAGGCAGGTTGGTACGACTTTGCCGACGTGATCGACGAATGAGCACGCTCGAGACAGACATTGACGAGCTGTGGGATCGTAAACAAAACGGCGACGTAGATGCGGAAAGCGCTGGCGCAGACGATCTCGACACGCTCGAGGCCTTCCTTTCGGCGCTCGAAGACGGCGAGATCCGCGCGGCCGAAAAACGCGGCGGCGAGTGGGAGGCAAACGGCTGGGTCAAACGCGGCATCTTACTGAATTTCGGCCTTCGAGAGAATCAGGCCTACAGCTATGGCGGCGTCGACCACTACGACGTCCTGCCGTTGCGCGAGACCGAGGATCTGGGCGCTCGAGGCACCCGAAATACGCCCGACGGGACGACGATCCGGCGTGGAGCCTACCTCGGATCGGACTGTATCATGATGTCCCCGAGTTTCGTCAACATCGGCGCACACATCGGCGATGGGACGCTCGTTGACTCCTGTGATACGGTGGGATCGTGTGCCCAGATCGGCGAGAACGTCAAACTCGGCGCGAACACGCTGATCGGCGGTGTCTTAGAACCCGTCGAGAGCGCGCCCGTGATCGTCGAAGACGGCGTCTCGCTCGGTGCCGGCTGTCGCGTCACCTCGGGCTTTGTCGTTCGTGAAAACAGCATCGTCGGGGAGAACACCTTACTGACCCCGCGAATCCCCGTCTACGACCTCGTCGAGGAGGAGGTAGTCTACGGCGAACTACCCGCAAACCGGCGGGCGTTTACCCGCTTTGTCGAATCCTCCGTCAGCGACCACGACCTCTTTGCCGGCGGCGCGTACAAACCGGCCGTCGTCGCCACCGACGTCGAGGAAGAAACCCTCGAGGCGACCGAACGCGAAGACGCCTTACGGGAGTAAGGGGTTTTGCTGTTCAGGTCTCTGAACGGTTCCCGACGGAGAGGCCTGCTGGCGAAAGATCCTAGCGATTGTATGCAATGTGTATACACATGAGTACCTCGATTCGAGTGTCCGAAGAGACGAAAGCAAAACTCGATCGCCTCAAGCGAGACGACGAGAGTTTCGATCGATGACGTTTCTCGACTCGTCGGTCATTATCGACATGCTCGAGGCGGTCGAACGAACCGACGACGGGATCGCAGTCGACATCGACGGCTACGTCTGATCGGATACGAGTTGTGTAGCAACTATATTGACAAACATAGTCTAATGGCCGAAACACTGATGTTTACTACTGACTACTAGCGTCTGAACGATTAAAATCCACACTACAATCCAACCTATGGTTGAAAATCAAACTATGGATAATAACAACTTGCACGAGATCACGACAGATAATAACGTTCCTCACTGCTCGGCCGGTCGTTCAGACCCGGTCGATCGCTCGAGTACGGCGGGATGGATAGACGAGGTCTGTGCCCTGCTGGCAGATCGGGGTCACAGATATGTTCTTTATTCGCTGGCCGAAGCCGACGAGTCGAGTATTTCGTGTACACGACTCCTCGAACTGGCAAACGCCATCCAGGAGGCCGGATCGTCGGCGGACGAGGCCGGCCCAAGGATATCCGAAGCCGAGTTACATCACAAGCATCTCCCACGTCTCGAGGCGGCTGGCGTCATCGAGTACGACCGCCGGGAAGAGACGGTTCGGTATCACGAGACGACGCCACTTCGGACGTGGCTCGACCACGCTAGATACACCGAAACCGGAACCCTCCCGAACGAGTGAGACCGAGAGTCCTCTCCTTGCGGTGATCGGAAAACCCAAATCCTTGAGTTCTCGCGGTCACTTTGAGTCGGTAATGACGACTTTCGATGAGTCGCCGGCGGTCCGTCGACTCACGGACTGGGACCTGCCGCGACTCGAGACGCTCGCTGACGAGTATGGAACGCCGCTTTACGTGATGGACTTAGATCGCGTCAAAGAAAACTACGCCCGCTTTTCGGCGGCGTTCCCCGACGCCGAGGTCATGTACGCCGCGAAGGCACACACAGGCAAGGCCGTCTTGGAGGCCGTCCTCGATGTCGGCGGCGAGATCGAGTGTGCCGCCTGGGGTGAACTCGAGCGGTCGGTGCAGGCGGGCGCGGATCCGAACGCGATGCAGTATACGGCGGTCAATCCGCCGGATCACGACCTAGATTATGCGGTCGACCTCGCGGCCGAGAATCCTGGATTAACGATCACGATCGGAGCGACCGACACGCTCGATCGGCTGGCCGAACGTGACTACGACGGCCGAATTGCCATCCGCATCAACCCGGGGATCGGGACGGGCCATCACGAAAAAGTGGCCACCGGTGCGGACGCGAAGTTCGGCATCCCCTACGAGCAGGTACCCGAGGTCGCCAAACGGGTTCGCGAGGAGTTCGACCTCGTTGGCCTCCACTCCCATGCCGGCAGCGGCGTCCTCACCGAGGGACTCGAGGACCACTGCAAGGCAATTGCCCGCGTCGGCGAGATGGCCCGCCGGATCGACGATTCGGACCTCGAGTTTGTCGACGTCGGCGGCGGCTACGGCGTCCCCTACCGTGAGGACGACGAGCCGCTTGATCTCGAGCGAACGGCCAAGATGGTCAGAGACGCTGTTGGTGACGTCGAGGCGACGCTCAAACTCGAGCCCGGCCGGTATATCGTTGCCGACGCGGGACTCATCCTCACCGAGGTCAATACGATCAAAGAGGCCCCGGATTCGACTGTCGTTGGCGTCGACGCGAGCCTGGCGACGATGGTCCGGCCGGCGATGTTCGGCTCCTACCATCCCATGTTGAACGTGAGCGCCCCCGACCGCGAACCACACCCGGCCACCGTCGGCGGCCCGGTCTGTACGAGCGCCGATGTCTTCGCTCACGACCGGCCGATCGCCCGCCCCGAACGTGGTGACATGCTGGCCATCGGCAACGCCGGCTCGTATGGCTACGAACTCGCAAGCCAGTTTCACTCCCAGCCACGGCCCGCCGAAGTCGGCCTCGAGGACGGTGAGGCCCGCGTCGTCCGTCGCCGCGAGACACTCGAGGACGTCACTCGAGTTGAACAGTAATGGACTTCGACATCGCAGACTTTCACGCCGAGGCGATCCGGACACCCTCCCACGAGGACGTATCGGCGATGCGAGAATTGCTGTGTGAGACCCTTCGGGAGGCCGGCCTCGAGCCGACAGTTGACGAGTTTGGGAATGTGCTCGCGAGCAAAGGCAGTCCAACCGATGACACATCCCACATCGTCCTGAATACCCACATCGACACCGTTGCCCCCCACGTTCCCTACGAACGTGATGGTGACGTCGTCTGCGGCCGTGGGGCCTGTGACGCGAAGGGGCCACTCGCTGCTTTGCTCGCGGCGTTTCTCCGCCTCGAGCCGACGGCAGGTCGACTCACACTCGCGATCACGCCCGATGAGGAGACACTGATGACTGGCGCGGCCGGTCTCGCCGACCGACTCACCGCCGATGGCTACATCGTCGGTGAACCCACCGACCTCGATGTCTGTATCGCCGCCCGTGGCCAGTGTGAGGGAACGATTACCCTCGAGGGAGAGGGTGGCCACGCCGCGAGCGTCCCTGCCGACCGGAACGCAGTGTTTGGCTGCTCGAGTGTGCTTTCGGCGCTCGAACGATTCGACGAGGCAGTCGGCCCCGGCGACGATCCCATCCTCGGTGGGCCGAAACTGACTGCAACGATGCTCGAGGCCGGCGATGCACCCAATCGCGTCCCCGAGACCGCAACTGTGACCTTCGACAGACGGAGCGTTCCACCGGAGACGAGCGAGTCGTTTCGCGGAGATTTAAAACCGTTTCTCGAGGAGCGTGTCCCTGACGGGCTGTCGGTGTCCGTCGATCTTATCCGTCCGGATACGCCCTTCCCGACGGCGTTCGTTACCGACGAAGACGAGCGATTGGTCGGAGTGCTCGAGGAGGCAAGCGGCGGGGCAGTCCGGCCGTTCGGTGCGGCGACCGAGGCCGGGTTTTTTGCGGCCGACGCGCCAACCGTCGTCTTCGGGCCCGGCGTACTCGCCGACGGGGATGGTGGCGTCGCCCACGCCGAACGCGAGTACGTTCACTTCTCGGATATCGAGCGAGCTGCGGACGTTCTCACAGAAGCTCTACGGGAACTGGTCGGGTAACAGAACGATACCGTGTGTCTCTGTGGAATAAAAGTGCTATTATCCCGAGAGTATCCGGAAGCTGTGAAGAAACTATTATTATCCGTTCGTGGGAGTATAGGGGCCGTCGATTGCGCTATTGACGGCTGAGGGACATGATCCACGCCAGTTCGATCCGGGCTGATGGATGGCTCGGGAAAGTGACAGGGCAAACGATTGGTCGGGGAGCGCTCGAGGGTGTAGGGGAAGCGAACCGACAGAGACAACCAACGCCGAGACAGCGGCGTCTCGAGGGGGTGATCGACGGTGAGTAACAGCGTCGTCGTCGCCCAGATACTGGGCTGGCCACCAGAGTTGCTGGCCGCGATGATTGTCGCCGCCTTTGCCGGTGGCATCCTTGGGGCCGCTTTCGGTGCGCTGCCGGCGTTCGTCTTTACCGGCGTTATGGTCGTGGCGGGTGAGATGGCCAGAATCTCCGGGATGGTCACACTCGAGGAGGGGTTTGGCCTCGGTGATCCGGCAGGTGTCGTGACCGCCGAAATTGCCTTCGGCGCGTTTTTTGGTCCACATATTGCCTTCGGCGGCGGCGCGGCTGCGAGTGCCTACGCCGCAAAAAAGGGATATATGGAGCCTGGCTTTGGCGGCGGCTGGGGATACCACGATGCGAAGAACATCCTCATTGCCTTCGGTGGACGCTACAATGATGTCTTGCTAGTCGGCGGGCTTTTCGGCGTCGTCGGCTTTCTCGTCTTTTTCGTCTCTGATGGGCTTGGGTTGCCCTGGGATCCGATTGCGATGGGGGTCGTGCTGTCGGCGCTGGCCCACCGACTCGCATTTGGATACGACGTGGTCGGGACGGTTCGAGGCGACGGAATTCTCGACGTCTCGCCGTTCGAACGTGAGGACGAACACGAGACTGCCGGGCAAGCGGGCGAGCCGAATCCGCGACTCGACACCGAGCCGTGGCTGCCGTGGTTCTATCGGTGGTCCGGTGTCGCCATTGTCGGCTTCGCTTTCGGCGTCCTCGGCGGGCTTACCTTCTGGGCGACCGGGAGCCCGTATCTGGCCTTCGGTATCAGTGCCGCGAGCCTGATCTTTCTGAACACCGGCATCACCGAAGATTTCGCCATCTTTCAGATTCCGGTGCCGGTAACTCACCATATTACTTTGCCGGCCTCGACGGCTCCGATGGCCTACGCCGGGCTCACGCTGGCCGACGCGACGCCGAGTACCGCCCAGGCCGAGCTCTTCTTGCTGGAAGCGATCGTACTGGGCGCAGTGTTCGGTATCCTCGGCGCGCTGTTCGGTGAACTCTCCCAGCGGCTGTTCTACATGCACGGTGATACCCACTGGGACCCGCCTGCAACGAGTATCGTTGCGACGACGTTCGTCATCGCTGTCCTCGCGCTCGTCGGCGTCTTCCCGACGTCGGGGTGGGTGCCGTTGCCAGTCTAGCACTACTTCTGGGGTTTATTCGGGTCAGAAACGATAACTTACAGTAAATTCATTCGTTTTTACCGTAAGCATCTGTCATGCCACCGAATGGATACAACAGTCTGACCGTCTCTGACGAAGTGATGGAGCAACTCGCCCTGGTAATGGCTGAATACGACTGTGACAGTTGGTCAGATACGATCGAGACTGCCACAGCCATCGCTCTTGAGCGTGATGAAGCAGAGTTGGCGCAGATTCTTGCAAATCAGTTATCAGATTGACCGAGTGAACCAACGATCACCCGAGATTTTACTGTAAAATACGGCTATATTACTGTAAAATCTCGCTATTGAGGCGATTAAACCCCGGAAGTACTGCTAGTACTCCGCCAAGCGTCGACTGATGGGTCGAACCGACACCCACCGACTGGTTCGACCCATCAGTTCAGGCTTGTCAAAGCACTAGCGGAGGCAGGCTGCAACGACCGCAAGCATCGTCTCACCGCGTACCTCCTCGGCAAAGAGTGGAACGCGTCTGACAGCTGTCCCTCGAAAGAGGTCCTGAGCTTCCGCCAGCGCTTTTTGTTGTACATCCCAGCGACGCTGGCAGAACGCACAGTCGTCGAGATTCGGCTGGAGAAACGCACCGTCGACGTCGTCGGTGACGTCCGAAAGCGGCTCCATGACCCGGTTGACGACGACGGTCCCGACGGGAATGTCGAACTCCTGAAGCTGGGCACGCAGCCGTTTTGACTCGAAGACGCTCATCTCCTCGGGGACGAGGACGATCCGAAAGTCCGTCCGCGTCGGATCCTGGAGGGCCGCCCGGAGACGCTCGATCCGATCACGCAGTTCGTCTAGATCCTCGAGTCCCTCCTCGGGTTCGGGCGGCTCCTCGCCGCCAAACATGCCTTTTATTCCCTCGAACATGCCACCGATGCGCTGGCGAAACTGCAACAGTCGGCCGACCATCGTATCCATGATTTCGGGCAGCTTCAGGAGCCGAAGCGTATGCCCAGTCGGTGCCGTGTCGACGACGACCCGATCGAACCGAGGGTCATCGAGATATTCAAGCAGCAGTTGCATCGCGGCAGCCTCGTCTGCACCGGGCATCGAGCCACCAAGCAGGGCATCCATCGGGTTCTCCTCGCCGAGCATCTCGCCGAGTCCACCCAGCCCGCCGAGCCCGCCCCCTTCGGTGTCGACGAACGCTGCCTGCCCGTTTTCGATTGCTGCCTCGGGATCGATCTCGGCGGCATACAGTGGGTACTCCTCATCGATTCGCTCCGGTTCGGCCGGCACATCGCGCTCGAGCGTATCGGACAGCGAGTGAGCAGGGTCAGTCGAGACCAGCAACGTCCGAATGCCGCTTTTGGCACTGTCTATAGCCGTCGCCGCCGCCATCGTCGTCTTGCCGACACCACCTTTGCCGCCGTAGAGGACGTACTCGGGGCCCTCGAGCGGTTCGTCGGCTGCATCGACCGTAATCGTCTCCCGCTCGTCGCCGACGGAGTCCGTCGGCGTCACTTCGATCGTATTGTCCTCGGCGACCGCCTCCTCAGTGTCGTCGGCCGGCTCGACGTCGAGTCCGCTCATGGCTCCGCGTAGCCTGCCCCGACACGAGTATTCGTCGGTCGCCTCCGAGCCCGCCACCGACCGACAAATACCTTATATTGTGTTAAGAGTTCGTACTCTGGGTACCACTCTAGCGGAAAT
>LKMM01000044.1 GCA_001563885.1 Natrialbaceae archaeon B1-Br10_E2g27 | reverse complement strand
GCCCGGAGGTCGGTTTCGAGGTCGGTGACGCTCGTCCCAACACGGAGGTCAGCACCCGCGTCGGTCGCACGGTCATAGAGCCAGTCGTCCATGCGAGCCCGGTGGAAGGTATACCCAAAGTTGGGGTAGCTCGCATCGATACCGGTCGTCGTCAACTCGAGTTCGGTGGTCGGGCCGACGAACTCGGTTGCCTCGAGTTCGCGGTGGATAATCTCGTCGGGAATCTCCCGATAGTCGAAATCCATGATGTCGACCCAGTAATCGAGTATACCGGCCGCATCGGTCGAGTCCGGTCCGAGTTCGTCGCGGTCTTCGCGGGGGACACCCTGTTCGAACAGGACGGTCTCGGCACCGTGGGCGGCAGCCTGTTCGGCGGCCGAGGCACCCGCGGGACCGCCACCGACGATTGCGACGTCTACGCGTTCCATACTCCGTTGGCTCTCGGTGGCCCGTATTAAACTGCCTGCATTTCGAGTTCGAAAAAGCGAATATCAGGAACGAACAATGGTTCAAAACCGCCCAGGGTCGTCCCGAAAACCAACGTTTTTGTGGCCGTCAGTGGATTATCGATTATGACAGATAGGGGCGACGAAGTGAGCGGACAAGTCGGTGGTACCGACGGCAGAACGGATGTGCTCGTACTCCGACGTGGCACACACGGCATTCCAGTCGACGAATACGCTGGCGCGATCGAGAGGCGATATCCCGACGCGACAGTCACCATCGCTCGAACGCCCACTGAGGAACGCGAACTAATCGCCGACGCGAGGTTCGTGACTGGAATGACACTCGAGGATACGCTCCTCGAGTCTGCGAACCGACTCGAGGTGTTTGCGTGTGCCTACGCCGGGACCGACCACCTGCCGATGGAGGAACTCGAGGCCCGTGGTGTGACGGTAACGAACGCTTCGGGCGTCCACGGGCCGAATATCGGCGAACACGTTCTCGGATCGATTCTGTACTTTACGCGGCGATTTCACGTTGCCCGCCGCAGACAGCGCCGCCGGGAGTGGCGCCACTACAAGGCCAACGAACTGCAGGGGTCGACGGTGACGATCGTGGGTCTGGGTGCGATTGGCCAGGCAGTCGCCGAGCGTCTCGAGCCTTTTGGCGTCGAGACGGTTGGCGTTCGGTACTCTCCGGAAAACGGTGGGCCAACCGACGAGGTCGTTGGCTTCGACGACGAGGCATTTCATCACACACTGGCTCGAACCGACTACCTCGTGCTTGCCTGTCCGCTCACCGAGACGACTCGGGGACTCATCGACCGTGAGGCGTTACTTACGCTCGATCCGAACGCAGTCGTCGTCAACATCGCCCGTGGTCCCGTCATCGACACCGATGCCCTCGTCGACGCTATCCGGGGCGAACGGATTCGGGGGGCCTCCCTCGACGTGACCGACCCCGAGCCGTTGCCAGAATCACACCCATTGTGGAACTTCGGGAACGTCCAGATTACGCCACACAACGCCGGCCACACCCCGAAATACTACGATCGACTCGCTGACATCGTCGCCGAAAACGCCCGCCGATTCGACGCCGAGGGCCCCAACGCCACCCTCGAGAACGAGGTCATCTCGTAGCCGTCTCCAGCCATACGTATTTTTACCCCCTTCTACGAATCGGTACTGTATGAATCAGTTCACCCATCGTGTCCGTACCCGAGTATCGACGACGGAGGGCCACCGATGACGCTCACCCTCGAGGAACGGGTGCTGGTCCCGGTTGCCGACCAGGAGGATGCCGAACGGACGGCGGCCGCGATCGGATCCTATCTCGGACCCGAGAGCACGGCAGTCATGGTTAACGTAGTTGAAAAGGGCAGTTCACCCGATGCCGAAACGAGAGAACGACACACAGAACAGGCCGAAGAGATGTTCGATCGGGCTCGGAGCATACTCGCTGACACACCGGGGAGCTTAGAGACGGAGGTGCTGTTTGGGGTTGACATCGTCGAGACGATCTTCGAGGAAGCCAAATCACAGGCCGTCGACGCGGTCGTCTTTCTGCCGCGTGAGGAGAGCAGACTGGTCGATCTCCTCGCCGGTGATATGGCCCGACGGATGGTCAAAGAGGCCCCGGTGGCGGTTCTTGCGCTTCCGAACCAAGAGTAACGGTGGCGGGTGCTTTTTTACCTCGAGTCACGAACCCTCGGGTATGAATCAGGTCGACGGCAACGCAAGCGGACAAGGACGGACGAGCAAGCAACTGGCGGTGAAACGATGACGCTTGCACTCGATGGACGGGTCATGCTTCCGGTCGCGGATCCGGACGATGCCGAACGGACGGCGAAGGCGCTTGCACCGTATCTGGGCTCCGAAAGCACGGTCGTGATCGTCAACGTCATCGAGAAAGGTGGCGGCTCGATAGATAAAGCGCCGATCGGCCGGCGAAAGGAGTACGCCGAGGAGATGTTCGAGCGCGCCCGAGCGCCCCTCAGCGAGGTCGAGACGACACTCGAGACCGAGACGTTCTTCGGAACCGACATCGTCGAAACGATCTTCGAGCAAGCGGAGTCCGACGAAATCGACGCAGTGGTGTTCATGCCGCGAAAGAGCAACCGACTCGCCGAGTTGCTGACCGGAAGTGTCGCCCGTCGGATGGTCAAAGAGGCGTCGGTTCCGGTCGTGACGCTGCCACAGTCTCCCTGAAACGGTCAGTGACGAGGAGACAGTCGCCACTCAAAGTCAATCGGGGGACGGATCGGCGATTGGGTGTGTACAGTTGTTACTGTAGCTTTCGCTGTCGGCCCTTCGGCACCATCGAACGCAGTTCGCCGTGGACGTAGAGTCCGATCCCGAGCGGATAACGTTCGCCCGCCAGCTCGTGGGCTGCGATCAGATACCCCCAGTCGCCGTCCCACTCGAGGTCCTGATCCTCGCCGGCAGCAAACCGTCGAGCGCCCTCATGCTCGAGGTCGATCACGCATCGACTCGCCTCGGTCCCAAACCGCTGGGCGAAGTCGGTCGTTGGCTTCCAGTGTTCCTGTCTGGTTCGCAGGCAAGTCATCCCCAGGGCTTCGATCGCAAGCGGCGTCGGGGCCTCGCCCGCGTAGATCCAGATCTTTCCCGCGCCTTTCTCCCAGAAGGTGTAGTCTTCGAAGATCTCCGGTGGGATTCCAAACCGATCCTCGAAATATGTAAGGACCTCCTCGCGGCTCGCACGACCCTCGATAGTGCGCTCTGCAGGCGTTTGAGGTAGTCGGTCGAATTGCTGGCCATCGTTGCTCATTGGACCGTCACCTCGAGTGTCATCATGCAGTCACCTCGAGTTTCGCGACGAAAAAACCGCCCGTATCGTTCTGGTGGGGATAGATTCGGATCGCGTTCGTCAGCTCCTCATCGAAGCGTTGGCCCTCGAACTCGGTGAGTCCGGGCGAACACTCGAGGCCGATATCGATCTCACGGAGTCGACACTCCTCGGCCTCGAGGGCGTGTTGGACGACGGCTTCGTTCTCTTCGGGGGCGAACGTACACGTCGAGTAGACGACGGTGCCACCCTCGCGGGTGGCCTGGATCGCTCGACGCAAGATCCCTTTCTGGATGCCCGAGACCGAGGCGATGTGATCTTCAGACCACTCCTCGAGTGTGTCGGGATTTTTTCGAATCGTTCCCTCACACGAACAGGGGGCATCGACGAGGGTGCGGTCGAAGGCGTCGAAAGAAAACGGCTTCATCGAGTAGTTTCGGGCGTCCTGATTCGTCACCGCGAGGCTGGTCGCACCGAGTCGTTCGGCGTTAAATCGCAGTGCCGAGATCCGCCCGAGATTGCTGTCGTTTGCGACGACGGTGCCCGTATCGTCCATCAGCGCCGACAGCTGGGTCGCCTTCCCGCCGGGGGCCCCACAGCAGTCCCAGACACGCTCGCCGGGCTGGGGATTGAGGACGACCGGCGGCACCGCAGAGACTTCCTCCTGGCCATGGGTCAGCCCATGAAACGACGTCCACGTTGACCCCGGTGAGTCGGTCTCGAGGCGCACGACGCGTGGGTTCCAGTCGGCTTGCTCGTAGGCGACGCCCTCTTGGTCGAGAGCAGAAAGCGCTCGCTCGACGGACGTTTTGATCGTATTGATCCGGACGGCGGTCCCGAGCGGTCGCCTACAGGCCTCTAGAAAGGCGTCGAACTCGTCGATAATCGGTCGATACCGCTCGAGTGGCTCCATTGGGGCCGGATTCGTCCCGCTTGCGTTTGTGGGTTTCGAAGCGCCGGTGCTGTCACGGTTGTCTGTGGCCGACCGAACGCGACTTCGCCGCCACCGTTTTTATACTATCGGACGGAACTGTCTGATCGCCACCCCGTTGCGGCGATTCACGACGTACGTCCGGCAGTCTATTCCCCCGTCGGACCAATGGCAGTCTATGACACGCATACGAACACGAGGGCTCGAGATCGACCTCGACTCGCCGACGCTCATCGAAGGCTTTCCCGGTGTGGGACTGGTCGGCAAAATTGCTACCGATCACTGATTCCACGGCCCAAAATCGGGGTCGACGACGCGCTCTCGAGCGTCGATCCCGTCGATGGTCTCGATATCTTCCGGTGGTAACTCGAGTTCGAGGGAGGCCCAGTTGTCCCGGATGTGGTCTTCGCCGGTGGCTTTCGGAATCGCCGTAACTCCTTTTTCGCGTAGCCAGGCTAGACTAACCTGTGGTTCGCTGATCCCGTGTTTGTCGGCGACGGAGTTGATTTCGGGCTGGTCGAAGACCCCGCCACGAGCCAGCGGCGAGTAGGCAACCACCTCGACGCCATGTCGCTTACATGCCTCGCGTAGTTCCGGCTGGGGGAGTAATGGATGGAGTTCGACCTGATTGGCCACGATTGGTGCCTCACAGGCCTCGAGAGCCGTCTCGAGCTGTTCAGGCAGGAAGTTACTAACACCGATGGCGTTGATCAACCCACTGTCGTACAGTTCGGAAAACGCAGAGAGCGTCTCTTCTGGGTCGTAGGTTCGCGCTGGCCAGTGGACATACAGCAAGTCGACGTACTCGACGCCGAGTCGTTCTATGCTCTCGTGTGCCGTATGAATGACATCGTCGTATGCGAGATTCGAAATCCAGATTTTGGTCGCAAGAAAGACGTCGTCTCTGTCGACATCGGCCCGCTCGATCCCATCGCCTACGGCGGCTTCGTTATCGTAGGCTTGGGCGGTATCGATATGTCGATACCCCATCTCGAGGGCCGTCCGGACACTTTCGGAACACTGCTCTGGATCGGTGTTCTCCCAGGTCCCGAGTCCGAGCATCGGCATTCCATCGGTGGTTCGTGGTGATTCTAAACCGGCGGTGTCGACGTCTTCGAAGCTCATGTATCCATTTTGGTGAGAACACGAAAGTGCGTTGTGGTTGCAACGGGAGCACTCGCCGTCGGCTTTCACTCGAGTGCGCTCATCCAACGGGGTCAACGCCATATATGTCTGGAATAATATCTGTCTCGAGTCGAGAAAAAGAAGGAAAACTTACGGTACGTCGGCTTTTTAGCTCGGGTATGTCCACCCACTCTCGGAGACGCGGCGGCGGTGGCATTGTCGGTGCGATACGGACCGACTTACGGCGGCTACACGGGGCGTGGATGGAACTCGTCTTTCCCCGCCAGCGTGGCCGTGGCCACTCCGTCATGGGTAAGTGGGAGCCGGAGACGCTTCCACAAAAAATAGCCTACCGCATCTGGAGCGCCCTCGGGACGTTCGGATTACTCGTCCTCTATCCCCTGACTGTCGTTGGTTTCGCTACCCGCTACTACGCGGTGAAACTCGATTCCACCAGAACGCGACTCGGTATCATTGGCGTGACAGCAGTGGCCGTCCTCGTCTGGGGTGTGCTCACTGTCAGCGCCTTCGTCGGACTGGAGTACGATCGGTTTCTTGCCGTTGCGGCGGCGAGTCTTGTCGCAGTCATCTCGACGGCACTGGCGGCAGTGTTCTCGAAATTCGGCGGCCGAGTCACCTCTGTACTGCTTGCCTATCCCTTCGCGATGACTGCCATCTTCCTGCCGCCAGTCGTCGCCGCGCTCGTCACGCCAGCGCTTGGACCCTACGTCCTCGCTCCAAGCTACGACTTTGCCGTCTGGATCCTCGATACCATCCTGGTCGTCGGCAACATCAACGAAGTGCTTCGGGCGAACTTCACGCTCGAGGGGGCAGCCTACGCGGCTATGTGGGTTGGCCTCTCGTTCCCACTCGGCTGGTTCCTCGGTGGACTCGTCACACTCGCGAATCTGGTCCGTCCCACTGAGGAGTGATCTCGGTATCGGCGAACGGGCTGCCGCTTTCGGATCCCTTAGATGCCAGTACTACAAACGGGCGAGTATGAGCCTAGACCTTCCGAAGACGATTGGTGCGTTCGTACTGGTGACTGCACTCGGTATCGGTTCGTTGTATCTCCTCCCTGAACTGACGCCGATGGCACCGATGACAACCCAGACGATCATGATGATGGTGTTGCCGTCTATGGCGCTGTTCGGTGCAATTATGCTGGCTATCGGTGTCAAACACGGCGAGTACCGCGCAAGCCACTAACGCTTCGTTGACTCTCACTCGAGAGGTACACCTTCGGTCCAGTTACTGATCTTCTAGCGGTGGCTTTCCTTCGGCAGGCTGGTCGGTCTCGAACTGCCCCAGCGCACTCGAGAGCCCCCTCGCGCGCTCGGCGAGGGCTGCCATCGCTCCGGTCACCTCGTTTAGGGCGTTAGTCTGTTCATCGGTCGCCGCAGCCACGGTATCTGCCCCGATTGCCGTCTCCTGACTGATCGATGCGACCTCGCTTACCTCGGTGACGACCTCATATGTCGAGTCCATCTGATCGTCCGTCGCCGCCGAAATCTCTTGGACGCCGGCGTTCGTTTCGCCAGCGTACTCTGCGATTGCCTCGAGCGCTTCGACCGCCCGCTCGACCTGACCGCTTGCCGTCTCGATCTCGTCGCTGGTTCGCTCGACCGCGCTCGCTGACGCCTGTGTCTGCTCGCGAATTCGCTCGAGGTGGGATTCGACCTCCGCTGCAGTGGCTTTGGTGTTGCCCGAGAGCTCTCTGACCTCCTCGGCAACGGCGGCGAACTCCTCGCCGTCAGTGCCTGATGTGCGAGCTTCCAGGTTGGTGCTGAGTGCAAGCATATTCGTCCGGTCGGCGATCACCTGAATCCGCTCGATCAACCGGTCGATCTCGGCGACTTCCCGCTCGAGGCGTTCGATTTCGTCGACGGCGCGTCCGGATTCCGCCTCGATCGAATCCATCCCCGAAATCGCGTCCTGTGCTGCCTCCTGGCCTACGTTCCCGGTTTCGGCCGTCCGTTCGGCGAGTCGGGCAACCGCGTTCGAGGAATCCGTAATCGCTTGGGTCCTCCGAGAGAGCGCCGACAACTCCTGGGTGGCCTCCTGGAGCGACTCGTTTTGGCGGGCCGCACCGTCCGAAATCGTCTGGACAGAATCGGCGACGTTCTCTGAGGCTTCCCGAACGGACTCACTCGAGGCCGATACCCGTTCGCTCGCCGTCGCTACCTGCTCTGCGAAGTAACCCAACTTCGCAATCGTCTCCTCGAGTTGTGCGACCATCCCGTTGAACTCGGTGGCGATCTGGCCCATCGGCTCAGTCTCGGTCACCTCGGGGTCCATTCGAACGGTGAGATCGCCGTCGGCTGCCGCCTGCATTACGGCTGCATACTGGTCGGCTGCGCGCGTCAGATCCCGGTTCATCGCCGCCGTGTGTCGACGTTCGCGCTCGGCGTCCGCTCGGGCCTCGTCGACCTCTTCGATTCGGTTCCGAAGCGAGCGGCGCATACTGTCGAAAGCGGTATACAGCTGGCCGATCTCGTCGACGCGATCCGTCTCGAGGTCGACCGCGAGGTCACCCCGTTCCATCCGGGCGGCCCGATCACGCAGTCTGTTTATCGAGCGAGCCGTGTTTCGGCCGATCACGGCACCCAGTGCAGTGACAAACACCACCAGTCCTGCCGTCGCAGCGAAGCCGAGCCACTGGACGGTCCTCACGAAGCCGTAAGCGTCGGCGGTCGGTTCGTGGACGAGGACCGTCCAGTCGGTTCCTTCGATTGGTGCATAACCGACGACGTACTCTTCCGAGGGAAAGCCATAGGACAACAGCAACCCGGATTCATCATCCGGTGATCTCGTCGCAGCTCCGGCCGACTCGCGGTTGCTCACTCCATCAGCGTCGCCATACTCCTCGAGAAACGACTCGAGATCGTCGCCGTAGCCTGCGTCGCCAAACACCAGACGATCCTCGTCATCGACGACGAGCGTCGTCGATCGATCCTCCCCATACGTGGTAAATTGCTCGGCATACTGGTCGAGTTCGACCGTATAGACGACGCCGATCGCCCCATCACCGGTCGCCTGGGCGTACGTCACCGCGGGCGTCTCCGACTCGAGTGTGTAGGGTGTCGACCGATAGACCGAAAACGGTTCGATGGCCTCGAGCAACACGTCTGAGTCTGGCACCGCGAGTGTCTCGATCGACTCACCGGCGACTCCCTGATCCGTACTCGAGAGGATCTCTCCGTCGTCGATGTCGACGATGTGCAGGCTGTGTGCCCGGTCGGGATACTGGGTGTACTGTCGTAACTCCGTCGTCGAGAGGCTCCGAAGGTCGGGGCTCCGGATGAGCGTCTGCACCCGTTGTTCGTTGCTTTCAGACCACGCCTGGAGGCTGTTTGCTTCCTGTTCGGCAAGCGTGGCGTACGCTTCGTCAGTATCGGCCTGGACGTGTGAGCGAATCTCTTCGGTCGCGAAAAATCCGATCATGCCGACTGACGCCCCGATCAGTAACAAGACGATCCCGAATTTGAGCGCGTAGTTCCGCCGGAGTACTGACGGCACGTGTCGACGGAGCCTCTCGAGCATCGTACGCACACACGAACAACACCGTCATTAGCTTTCGGACCGCCCCCCGTCACAGTATCTCGACGATTCGTTCGGTCGCCTCCTCTGGGTTCCAGTTCTCGAGAAGATTCGCGAACGTCTCCTCGAGTTCGCTTTTCGCCCGAGGCTCGACGCCCGATCCGTGAGTGATCGTCGGGGGCTGGGAACTCGAGGCGTCGAACGCAGCCCGCTGGTCGACGAGAAATGGTGGAAACGCGTCGATCGGAACGTCGGTTCGTGGCGGGATCGACCCCTTTGGCGGATTGAACCGTTCCTGGGCGTCGACCGTTCCACAGTACTCGAGAAACTCCGCTGTTAGCTCCGGCGTGGGGTTTGGCTCCGGCATCACGAACGAGTCGAGCACCATCGCATAGATGCCTTCGGTGCCGGGAAACGCGACGTGACCCCAGTCTTCACCGTAGGCCAGTCCAGTGGCCTCATACTGGCCGGCCGCCCAGTCACCCTGGTGGGTAAACGCCGCGTCGCCGGCGATTACCTGCCCGTTGGCCTGGTCCCAGGCGAGTGTATCCGAGTCGGGGCTGAGATACTCCCGGTAGTCGACGAGTAACTCGAGTGTCTCGGCAATCGCGGGTTCTGGAGCCTCGGTTTCACGGTCGAGTAGCGCTCGGAAGGACTCGACGCCATGGAGGCCGACGAAGACGGTCTCCCACAACTGAAGTGTCGGCCACGCATCCTGGGTCTGGTGGGCAAGCGGAACGTAGCCAGCGTCCTCGACCGCCTCGAAGGCCTCGAGCAAATCGTTGGGATCTGTGAGTGTGGCCGGCTCGACGCCGACGTCTTCGACGACCGCTGTATTATAAAACAGGTTGTTCAACCGGTGGATGTTGATCGGCACCGCGACGTAGCCATCACCATCCCGGGACAACGCCTGTACGCTCTCGAGGTAGGTCTCGCGCATCTCGGTCGACCAGCTGTCACTGATATCCGCGAGAACGTCGGAATCGGTGTACGGAGCCAACGACTCCCCCGGCCAGAGCTGAAACACCGACGGCGGCGAGTCGTCGATGAGCCGAGACTGGACTGCAGCCGCAAGCGCAGACCCTGCCCCGCCGGGGGCAGGATTTTCGGAGACGCGAGACTCGTCGTAGCCGTACTGTGTCAAAAATCCCTCGAGCAACGCCTCTACGGCATCCTCTTCGCCGCCAGCGGTCCACCAGTGGACGAACTCGAGTGTCGAGCCGTCCTCGGACCCGGTTTCCTCGTCATCATCGTCGTCCGACCTGGACCCGGTGAGACAGCCAGCAAGCGACGTCATTGTCGCAGTCCCAACCGCCCCAAGGAGGCCAACGGCCCTGCGACGTGAGAGTCCTCGTCCGTTCGGCTTCGGCGATTCCATATAATCGAACCTGATCTACTTTTTTACTACCGAACCGATATATCCCTTTCTCTACTTCCTCGGTAATCCTATCAATAGTAGTTCAAATAGAGCAACAAATCAAAAATGACTCATATACTAATATAGATGCTAAAATAAATAAACACTCTAAAGCAGCCTGAAACGACTTATAGTCGTAATTTCTACCAATGATAGAGAACGTCTTTCCAATATAAATTTTCTTTTTCTATTTGGCAGAAATATATTTCTGCTGTTACTTTCTGTATTGGCAAACGTTTATTTCGGTAAGACAGCTAGTATGAGACATGCTCGTAAGACGAGTACTGCCGTTCGAAAATTCGGCCCAACCCAATCGAGTTCAGCGATACGGAGGAAGCCATGACTGAGCGACCGGCGGCCGACGATACTGGCGAGGACGAGACCCACTCTCCCTTGCCCGCCGTCGATCGTACCCTCGAGGGAGACGGACCGACGGAGACGTACGACCTCGAGGACCTCGGGAACGTCAAAGCCGAGTGGGACAGTCTGACGGTGTACCTCCCGGAGGACCTCCACAACGCAGTTAGCCTCTCCTACCGCGAACTGAGTTACGAATCTGCACAACTGACCAACTACGACCTACAGAAGTTACAGGACTTTTATCCGTTGCTCATCGCCGTTGGACTAAACAACTTAAATCAGTCCGACCCGGACGATCTACTTTCGATGCTCGAGTATCTCCAAGAGGAGTACGGCTGATCGATCGCCGAGTGTTGACGACGTCGTGCCGTCCAGTCTCGGTCATGAATTGCAATAATAGTCTTACGAGTAATACTTATAATGCCTATTTGACCTGGTGTTCACAAGATCGCCACTGAGGGCCGTCGTCTCTACGTATGCTGATGGAACCGAGTGGGTGTCGTGTCCATCGCCGAACGGTCAGGCGAAGTGTGAGACAGACTTTACATGCGTATGGCTGTAACAAATGGTCGGTTCGTCGTTGTTCATCCATCGAATCGGGTGGATTGGCAGTGAAAACTGTCACGGGGCACCCAGACGGTAAGACTAGTCTCACTTCGACTATACACTGGCTTCACAACGAGTAATACTAGTCTAACTATAGTGTTTACTTACTGAGTTGTATACGATCTCTACGCGTTACATCGTGTGTGGAATCTGGGCTAACTTAATACATAGAAGCGCTAATACTGCTTTTTATAGAGTACATTCCTCTACACCAGCCACGGACGAGCTGATGGTCTGTTAAAATCCATAATGTTATATAGTGTCGGTAAGAATTTCCCAATTGTCACGCAGCCATGACAGACGACAATAGATTACCGCGACGACGCTATCTCCAGCTCACTGCTGGGGCTGGTGCTGTGGCATTGGCAGGGTGTGCAGAGGACCAAGATCCCGACGACCTCGATACGGACGACACTGACGACGATGGAACCGGTGAGACGGACGACCTCGAGATCGTCCACTGGTGGACGGCTGGCAGCGAGGAAGAAGCGTTTACTGCCCTCGTCGATGGGTTCGAGGAGGAGCATCCAGATTATTCCGTCGACGACAACCCCGCACCTGGTGGTGCCGGGGCCGCAATCGACGCTGAAATCCAGACTCGAGTGCTCGATGAGGACCCACCGGGCACGTTCCAGATCTGGCCCGGCGAGGCGCTTCG
>LKMM01000043.1 GCA_001563885.1 Natrialbaceae archaeon B1-Br10_E2g27 | reverse complement strand
TACGAACTCGACTACCACCACCTCGAGTAGGTGGTGACGTCGGTTCGGGACACTCTGGTACGGACCGATTCGAACTGTTTTCTCCGTTCAGTCACGATCGATCATCGTGTCTTTCGAACCGGCAGACATCGATGTCACGTGGTGAATCGACCGTTAGCGAGCGCTCATGTAGTTCTAGTTCGAACCAGGTAACGAGATGCAATCAGCCATCAAAACGATACGAACTGGTTTCGATCACCGCCTCAACTCGGAGGGAGCGTACTGATGTTCGACGCCGCAGGTGCGGATCTCGTCTTCTTGCTGGCTCGGGTGTTTTTTGGTGGGGTGCTTGCGTTCACCGGGGTAAACCACTTCCTCGATACCGACTCGATGGCCGAGTACGCCGCCTACAAGGGCCTCCCGGCCCCTCGAGTGTCAGTGCTTGCAAGCGGTGCACTGTTAATCGGGGGTGGGCTCTCGATCGTCCTCGGTGTCATGCCGGCGGTCGGTGCCGGCCTGTTGGCGATCTTTCTGGTCGTCTCGGCGGTGACGATGCACGACTTCTGGGCCGTCGATGACGAGCAGCGCCAAGACGAGTTCACCCACTTTTTGAAGAACGTCTACGGTGCAGCCGGCGCGCTGGCGTTCGTCGTCGCAGCGAACGTTCCATGGCCGTACGCGCTCAATCTCGGGCTGTAAGAGCGTCTACTTACGCCTCGTACTCCGCCCAGATATACCGCGTCGCAAGGCTTCGATAGGGTCGCCAGGGCTCGGCAATCTCGCGCATCTGTCCTCGAGTCAACGCCTCGCCGTCGTTGTACAACCGTTCGATTCCACGCCTGACTGCCAGATCACCCAGCGGGAGTACGTCGGGACGACCCAACACGAAAATGCAGTACATTCGGGCCGTCCACTCGCCGACACCCGTAATCCGGGTGAGTTCGGCGAGGACTTCGTCGTTGGTGTGGTCGGCCAATCCCGCTCGCGTGAGATCTCGGTTTTGAAATGCTCGAGCGGCGTTTTTGACGTAGTCGACTTTCGTCCGCGAGAGACCGGCCTCGCGTAGGGGCTCGCGTGGCGTCTCGAGGACGGTCTCGGGAGTGACGGTACCGAGGACCTCGAAGGCGCGTTCGCGGACGGCCCGGGCGCTCGCCGTTGAGAGTTGCTGGTTGATGATCGTCACACACAGGCGCTCGAACTCACAGCCTTCGAGGTCGAGTGGATGGGGCTCACGGCGATCGATCACGCCTGCCATCACGGGATCGGCTCGAAGGACGGTTTCAGGGTCAGCCTCGGAACTGGGGCGGGGGTCGGCCATCTGTCGGTGGATGGTAGGGCCGAACAGTTTAAAGCGCGTTGGCGTCGGATGGGATGGAGTCCATCTTACGAACGGGCGAGCCAACGACGAAATATTTGTATCCCCCGCCGTATCGATGACGTATGCAAACCCTCGAGATCACGGACGAGCAGTATGCGTTCATCCAGCGACTCCGCGAAGAGATTTCAGCCGACGTCGTCGGCAAGTACGGCTTCGTCCGCGAGCAAGACGCCGTTCAGTTTCTGATCGACAATCTCGACGACGATGTCGAGGTCGATGTTGCAGTGGAGTTTTCGGCGACAGACGACGTCGCCGACTCCGTCAGTGCCGCAATCGACGGCAGGGCCGACCCTCACAAACTCGAGGCGATTACCTACGACGAGACGGCCGATACCGGATCGGAAGAGACAACATCCGACTCTGCAGAGACATCCCTCGACGAACCCGACGAGGATGAAGACGAAACTGCCGACGACACCGACAGTGGGGCCGCCGACGACGACGATATGCTCGACGAGATGATGAGCCTCCTCGAGACGTACGACGACAAATGGACTGAATCGAGTTCCGCCGACTACCGGTATACCGTCACGTTGCCCGACGGCTCGAGCGAGGACGTCCAGACCAAAGACGACGTCAGGGCGTTGCTGTTCAAAAACTACCGATAATGCAAATCTGTGTATAGCCCACCGACTCGAGCGGCGGAGATACACACGAATCCGAGCATTGATTACGCTCGCCGTGTCCGTCTCGAGTATGACCGAGATCATCGACGGCAACGCCGTGGCGAGTGCGATCAGAGCGGAGTTGAGTGAGGCGATCGAGACGCTCGCCGACGCAGGCCACCGTCCGGGGCTGGCGACGGTGTTGATGGGTGACGATCCCGCAAGCCAGACCTACGTCAACATGAAACAACGTGACTGTGAGGAAGTCGGCATCGAGGGTACCCACGTCGACGTCGCTGGCGACGCTCCTGCCGAGGAATTGTTCGAGACGATCGACGACCTAAATGACGATCCGGACGTTCACGGCTATCTCGTCCAGGCACCGGTGCCAGATCACATCGACTACCAGCAGGTGATCCGCCGGATCGACCCCGCGAAAGACGTCGATGGCTTTCACCCCGAAAATGTCGGCCGACTCGTCGCCGGCGACGCCCGTTTTCGACCCTGTACGCCCCACGGCGTCCAGAAACTGCTCGAGGCCACAGACGTTTCCCTCGAGGGCGCAGATGTGACGATCGTCGGGCGATCGGATATCGTCGGCAAGCCGCTTGCAAACTTACTCATCCAGAAAGCCGATGACGGCAATGCGACGGTGACAGTCTGTCACTCCCGAACGGAGAATCTCGCTGCGAAGACTCGTTCGGCCGACGTCGTCGTCGCCGCCGTTGGCGTCCCCGAACTGATCGATGGCTCGATGATCGGCGAAGACGCTGTCGTCATCGACGTCGGTGTCAACCGCGTGGATGCTGATACCGAGAAAGGCTACGAACTCGTCGGTGACGTCGACTTCGAGAGCACAAAAGAAAACGCACGCGCGATTACGCCCGTCCCCGGCGGTGTCGGCCCGATGACGCGGGCGATGTTGCTTTACAATACGGTGAAGGCTGCGAGCATCCAGACCGGTGTCGACGTCGAGTTGCCATAGCCCGTTTTACGTCTCGAGTGTGAAATTCTCGAGTCGATCCTGCCCACGGGTGAATTCGGATTCGTCACCACGCAGTCCGTTTGCCAGTGCTCGCGTCGCCTCGAGGAGGCGTTCGGCTGTTTCTGCGGTGACGTTGCCATCGAGCATTCGGAGTCGTCTGACGTGGTCGCCGAGCAGTTCGAGTGTGCTTCGTTCCGACTGTGTCAGCTCCCGGTCGTCGGCCCATTTCCGGATGTCGCGGCGGTACTCGTCGACGGCGTTTGCGTAGGCCAGTCCGCGTCCGGCCCGGAGCGATCGGGGCACCTCGGCTACTGGCGGGCGCTCACCGCGGTCGCCACTGCGGAGCAACGAGAGAAAATACAGTTCTTCGGGCTCGGTGAGCGATCGCTTCCGGGAGATGATGTCTGCGACGTGTACCAGTTCAATTGCTGCGAGATACTCCTCGTCGAGGTCGCGCAAGCGACCGCCGTTGACGAACCCGCGTTGGCGAACGTAGGTTCGACAGGCCTCGCGAGCGCGGTCGGCGAGTTCGGTGTGAGCGTCGTTGTCGATATCGGCCCGAACGGCCGTGAGATCGAACGTTACCTGCGAGTCGGTGTGTTCGGTTCGCTCATCTGTACCGACGCTGTGAAGGCTGCCACAGGCCGGACAGCCGATGCTTCCCGTCTCATAATACGACCAGCGCGTGCCACACTGCTTGCACTCGCGCTTGCCTCTGATCTTCATGTCGTGTGCGTAGGCACGTGTGGTCAAAATCCTCACGGAGCCAACCGGAGTAAGATCAGGGGCCACGAACGAACCATCCCGCCGCCGAGAGTCCACCGACGGCGATCGTCAGCCAGTACGTACAGAGCCGGTAGATGAGTGCAACCGAGACGGCGACGGCCCACTCGAGACCACCGAGGGTAGCGAGGGTTGCAGCGACCATCGCCTCGACGCCACCAGTGCCACCGGGTGCGGGGACGACCGAGCCGAGTTTGCCGAACGCAACTGCCAGGACGACGACCGGAATCGAGATGGTGTGTCCGAGCGCGAGCCCACCCACGTAGACTGGAATCATCAGAAAGACCATCCCGAGGTGTGCGGAGACGATGGCGGTAAGCAACGCGGGTCTGTCGGTCGAAATCGTCTCGAGTGAGGTATAAAACCCATCGAGTCTGGCGGTGACGGCCTCGCGTGCGAGCTGGGCGTCGAATCGGTTCGTGATCCGACCGAGCAGCCGTCTGAGACCGCCGGTGACCCCGAGGACGACGGTATAGACGACGGCTGGGCGTCGAACGGCGACAAACACGAGCGCGACCAGTGTCACGAAGAGTCCGCCGAAGGCGACGAGCCTCGAGTACATTCCGGTTCCAAGCGCATCGCCGGTGAGGACCAATCCGAGTGCGAGAAACCCGAAGGTGTAGTAGGGAACGTAGTTGAGTAGATCGGCAGAGAGGATGCCGGCGAGTCCGTTTTCGAAGGCCATCTCGCCGTCACGGGCGATGAGATAGGCGACGAAGGGTTCGGTTGCGAGCTGGCCGTATGGCGTGACGTACTTGACGAACATCGCAGTCAGGAAGATGGCTGCGATTCGGCTCCGGGACATACTCTCGTCGATAAGCGAAATAAACGTTCCCCAGACCAGTCCACGAAAGGCAAGTGCAACCAGTCCCGAACAGAGGGCAACCGCAAGCAGTTGCCGATCCGCTTGCGTGAGTTCACCAACCACATTCTGGCTGCCAACAGTGTAGACGAGAACTGCGAGCAAGAGGAGGGCAAACCCGAATCCGAGGACGATCCGTCGTTTCACAACTGATATATTATACTGAGTGATCAACTGTGTTTTGAAAAAATCGAGCGGGCTGAAAATAATCATGCTAACCAGTCACAACCAGCAGCCGGCAGTCAGACTCTCTCGTTGATACTATCGGACGGAACTGTCTGATCGCCATCCCGGGGCAGCGATTCACGAGTACGTCCGGCAAGATGACTATCGTACTGTCCGAAACGACGTTCGACGGGTCATCAAGATACGGCAGTTGCAGGCGGCAGTGCAACTAACCGGAAGGTTCTATCGGTGGATATGTCCCACCCACGACTCAACCGACGGAAGTTCGTTCTCACAGCAGGTACCGCAAGCGCACTGGCACTGGCTGGGTGTGCTGACGAAGGCCCAGGCGACGAAGAGGAAGATCCAGTAGACGACGAAGAGGATCCGATGGATGAAGAGGAAGATCCAGCAGTCGACGAAGACGATGACGACGAAGAAGACGATGAGGAGACCTATACACTAACCGTCACCGTCGAGGACGAAGCGGGCGAACCCGTCGAAGGAGCCACCGTCGAGCTCCACGAGGAAGACGAGGAGGACGATGACCTTCTGGACGACGAAGACGATGAAGACGAAGACGACGCCATGGACGACGACGAGGATGACGACGCCATGGACGATGATGAGGACGACGACGATGAAGACGACGAGCCACTCGAGGAAGACGAAACCGACGAGGACGGGCAGGTCGAATTCGAGGACCTCGAGGACGGCGAGTACACCGTCCGCGCCGAGGATGCCGACGAAGAAGCCGAAGAAGACGTCGAAATCGACGGCGACGACGAGGAAGTGACGCTTACGCTCGGCGAAGAAGCCGAGGACGACGAGGATGAAGATGATGACCTCATGGACGATGACGAAGACGAAAATGACGAGTAACTGACGACCCGGTCAGGCCGCTCAAGCGGGTTCCGTTTTCATCGCCCAAGCGCGCCAACCCAGGCTACAGGGTCACCCCTCAAACGCTGACGCTCTCCTGGGAGTATATCATACTTGAGACATAGTGATCGTCTGGGATACTGTCGGTCATAACTATCTCCCAGTCATGGGAGCCGAACTCGAGGGTCGAAAACAGGAGTTTCTGGCCGAACAACTCGAAAGCAAAGAGATGGACTACGACGGCTGTCGACAGTTACCGAAGTTGAAATATCACGTCTTATGGTTGTGTCGTTACCTTTAAGTACGACCGGCGGAATCTATCACGTGACGCTTCGCTTGGAGGGCCGAAGCGTCAGCGGGGACCAATTCAGGGCGGCAAGCAATCGCGTGGCGTTTTTCCCGCCACGCGATCTGCTTACCTGTTTACTATCACACACCCTCGAGCGATAGTTCTAGACGGATACTCTCTTCGAAGGGCAGGGAGTCGATTGAGTATTAGTACACCACAGAAAATGGTGTATGTTATACATGAAATGGATCTCATATACAGGTAGCGATCCAATAGTCGCCACACTGAATACTTTGGCTACTACTCCGTCAAGCGTCGACTGATGCGTCGAACCGACACCCGACGACTGGTTCGACCCATCAGTTCAGGCTTGCCAAAGCACTACGCTGATCGGGCTTTTTTGCTACCGAAACACCGTTTTACTCTGCTAACCCGGTACTCTTATTAAAATTCGACAAGAAGTACGAGTGGTACATCCCCAATGTACGATCTGACAGGATTTCAGCGTGATCTGCTGTATGTCATCGCTGGCGAGGAGGAACCCCACGGACTGGCAATCAAAGACGAACTCGAGGAGTACTACGAAACGGAGATTCATCACGGACGGCTCTACCCGAACCTCGACACGTTAGTCGAGAAGGGGATGATCGAGAAGGGCAAACGCGATCGACGGACGAACTTTTATACCCTCACCCGTCGCGGTCGACGGGAACTCGAGGCGCGAAGAGACTGGGAGGCCCAGTACGTCGAGTACTGATACTGTTGGACGGAACTGTGTGATCGCCATCCCGGGGTGGCGATTCACGACGTCCGTCCGGCAGTACGATCGTCAGTGTGGCAACGACAGACGCCGGGGGAATAGATCAGACGGATTTGCCGTAGCCGTGTTCGCTGCCGAATAGCCACTCGCTCGTGCGTGTGTACGCACCGACCGGGACGCCCGGTTGGGACTGGATGGCTTCGAAAAATCGATTCGTGATCACCTCTTCGACGACGCTGACGATCGAGTCGATCTCTTCGGCGTCGTCGATTTCGGCGAGGATTCCAACCTCGAGTTGTGCGCCGGCCATATCGGCGTGACCGCCTGCACTGCCGATCCGGTCGAAGGCATCCCGAAGCACTTCACCCAGATCGATGTCGTTGGCTCTCGACCGTGCCGAAAGGTAGGCCATCTCGTCGATAAACCCAAACGCAAGGGTCGTATCGACGCCATCTATAGCGAGCAGTTGGTCGGCCGTCTGTGGCAGTGCGTCTCGGTTCGATAGCTGACCGACGCTTGCGGCAACGACGCTATCGCGCTGGATTCGGCTTTTGATCCCTCGAGCGATCGTCTCGAGCGTCTCACCATCGACCGTTGGCTGTTCGATCTGTTCGAGGACAGTGCTGTCGGCGTGTTTCCACAGGACCGATGCGGCCTGGAAATCCACCGACGAGACTTCGCGTGTAAAGTCATTCGTATCGACGTGGATGCCATACAACAACGCGGTAGCCGTCGCGGGATCGAACTCGAGTGGAAGGCGTTCTATGTACTCGGTGAGGATGGTGCTGGTCGCGCCGGCGTGTTCGCGAAGGTCGACGAACGCTCCGGGTACGGGTCCACGTGGTGGATGGTGGTCGATCACGATGTCGACACACAGCGACTCGGGTAACCCGTCGTTGACCCCTGGCCGGGAGTGATCGACCAGTGCAAACGCCGAAAACTCCTCGAGCGATTCGTCGGGCTCGAGGTTACGCAACTCGAGGTCGAGCAGGTTGACCATCGCTTTATTTTCCTGGTGTGAGATCGACCCATAATAACAGGCCTCGGCGTCGACGCCGAAGAATTCAGCAATGTCGGCCAGTGCAACAGCGCTTGCGATCGCATCGGGGTCTGGATTGTCGTGGGCGACGACTGCCAGTTGACCCTCGATAGCGTCGAGTCGATGGCCCAACCCGAGGGTCGCTTCGACAGTCGCTCCGACGGAGTTTGCGACCACGTGGTCGACGATCGCATCGTCTGAGTCGACGACGTGATCGGCGAGTTCCCCAAAGCGGGCCCGATCGGCCGGTTTCGGATCGGCACCCACGTAGGCGACGATCGACGCCGACGAAAAACATTTGCGGGCAATCTCGAGCGTTGCACGGTTGATATCGGTTCGATCGCCGCCGACGAAGACCGTATCCGGCTCCTCGATCGCTTCGAGGGTGGTCGGATCGGTCGGATCTGCGGCTCGTGCCCGAATGTTCTCATCGCGAAGCGTCTCGACGCGTCCGTCCTCGCCAGTAATCACGAGCAAATCGTCGGGACCATCTCGGGAAGTCAGTCGCTCGACGACCTGCCGACCGATCGTCCCATAGCCGAGAACGAGCCGATATCCCATCTACCGGCGGTTGCCACTGGGGCAGGTAAAAGCTACCGGGTCCGTCGCCACCGAGGGACGCGTGACGTTGCTTCAGGCGACGACGATCGTGGCTGCCTCGAGTGCGGCGTCGACGACGGGGCCGAAGCCGGGCAGCAAGACGACGGTCATCACGGCGGCGACGACGATAGCAGCATACAGCCCGGTTGGCTGGGCTAACGCATCACGCTGGGTAAGCGGTTCGTCGATCCAGACGGCTTTCACCAGCCGTGTGTAGTAATACAGCGAGAGCGCGCTGTTGATCACGAGTGCGGCGGCGACGACGAGCAAGCCGGCCTCGAGTGCGCCGAAAAAGAGGAAGTACTTGCTCCAGAAGCCACCGAGTGGTGGGATCCCCGCGAGGCTGAACATGAAGATTGCAAGCGCAAAACAGGCGACTGGTGCCCGTTTGCCGAGGCCGTTGTAGTCCTCGAAGGTGCGCCCGACACCCCAGTGTTCGGCGAGGGCGACGAACAAGAACGCACCGGTGTTCATAAAGCCATAGACCAGCAGGTGCATCATCGCCGCACCCATCACGGGTTCGCCGCCATCGACCGAGAGGCCGGCCAGGCCGATCAACGCATAGCCCGCATGTCCGATCGAAGAGTACGCGAGCATCCGTTTGACGTTGTTTTGGGTTGCCGCAGCGAAGTTACCGACCGTCATCGTGACGACCGCGAGGATAATAAAGGCAATCGTCCAGTCGACGCCGATGAGTTCGTTCGTGACGTCGATGGGGAACGCCGTGGTAAAGACCCGGAACGCGATCACGAAGCCGGCGGCTTTCGAGGCCGAGGAGAGAAAGGCGCTGATCGGTGCCGGTGCGCCTTCGTAGGCTTCGGGGGCCCAGAAGTGGAAGGGCACGCTTGCGGTCTTAAACGCAAAGCCACCGATCAACATCACGAGTCCGAGGCCAAGTAAGCCGCCGAACTCAGCTCCGTCGTCGACAAGCGCCTCGAGTTCGAGTGCGATCGAGTCGAGTTGCATGACTCCCGTTGTGCCGTAGATCAGCGAGATGCCATAGATCATGATCGCCGAGGAAAGCGCGCCGATCAGGAAGTATTTCAGGCCGGCTTCGACGCTGCCTCGATTATCTTTGAGGATGGCAACGAGCGCATACGACGGCAGACTCGCCAACTCGAGGGCAATGAAGATCGTCACCAGGCTGTTGGCGGCGGCCATCAGGGCCATCCCGGTCGCCGCGAGCATCACGAGCGAGTAGTACTCGGCCTGGTAGGCGTGGCCGTCCATGTAGTCGTAGCTGGCGACGCTGATCAGCGCGGTGACGACCGCGACGATGATCATAAAGAACAGCGCCATCTGATCGACGACGAACTGGCCGTCGAACAGTTCGATGACGCCTAATCCCTCGAGACCGGGTTGGCCGACGCCTGCGAGCAAGAACCAGACGGCGACGGTAAGCGAAGCCAGCGAGCCAACGGTTGCGGTGCCCGCGAGTATGCCACGGTCACTCGAATGGGGCTGTATGCTGTCGATTATGAACAGTGCGAGGGCAGTCCCGGCCAGCAACAGGGCTGGTGCAAGCGCTGCCCATCCAGGGAGTTCGAGTATCGCCATCAGAGATCACCTCCGTTCTCTAAGATTGGATCGACGGCATCGGTAATCATTTCGAAGATGAGTTCGGGTGCGACCCCAAGCGCGATGATCAGTCCGAGCAGGACGAACATCGGCGCAACGTCGTGAAGTGGGGCCCGGCTGACCTCGTAGTCGGTCTCGAGTGAGTATGGCCCAAAGACCGCCCGCTGCATCGCAAACAGCAGGTAGCCGGCGACGATGACGATGCCGAACATCGCGATTGCGGTAAAGATCGGCGCGTACGCGAGGAACGTAGAGCCAAAGGCTCCGAAGAAAATGAAGTATTCGGCGGCAAAGCCACTCATCAGCGGCAGGCCCATGTAGCCAAAGGCACCCGCGATTAAGATGCCAACGGCGACGGGCATTCGGTCTGCCATCCCGGACATATCGGTGACCATCCGGGTGTGAGTAGCGTTGTAGATGACGCCGACGGCCATGAACATCAGCCCCGAAATGAGGCCATGAGAGACCATCTGGAACGTTGCGCCGCCGACCCCGAACTGGGTGTAGGCGATCAGCCCGAGGATCACATACCCCATCGAGGACACAGAGGAGTAGGCGACGATCCGTTTCAAGTCGGTCTGGGCGAGTGCCAACATCGCGCCGTAGATGACGCTGATAACGGCGATGGCGGCGATCGGCACGGCATAGGCGTCGACCTGTTCGGGAAACATCGTGAAGTTAAATCGGAGCAAAGCGTAGGTCCCCATCTTCAAGAGCACGCCGGCGAGCAACACCGACGCCGGCGTCGGAGCTTCGACGTGGGCGTCGGGCAGCCACGTGTGGAAGGGGACGATTGGCACCTTGACCGCGAATCCGAGAAACATCGCGATAAAGACGACCGACGCAAGCGTCGTCGCCTCGAGGCCGTAGACGCTTCCGAGTTCGCCTGCGAGCATCGCCGTTGCAATCTCTGGCAGCGCAAAGCTGGTCACGCTATCGCCGAGCCCGAAGACGAGTGCGATGAACGCCCCGAACATCACCAGCGAGGCGACGTTCGTGTAGACGAAAAACTTGATCGCCGCGTATTTGCGGCGTGGGCCACCCCAGATACCGATCAGCAGGTACATCGGGATCAAGACTGCCTCCCAGAAGATGAACCAGACGAAAAAGTCCAGTGCGGCAAAGACACCGATCAGATTCGCCTCGATAAAGAGCACGAGGCCGTAAAACTGGGACTCGCGCTCGTCGATCGGCGTCCAGGATGAGACGATCGCAAGCGTGGTCAAAAGCGTCGTCAAGACCACAAGCGGCAGCGAGATCCCATCGAGGCCGACGAACCACGAGATTGCGTACTCGCCAAACTGGATCCACTCGAGGTGGGATTCGAACGCGAGTTCGCCGTCGAGCAAGGCGTTGCCGCTGCCGTCGAAGACGGCGAACATCCACAGGCTGAGTGCGGCCGGAACGAGGCTGATCGCAAACGCCAGCTTTCCGGCGATTCGGTTCGGCGCGACGAAGACGACGGCCGCTCCGAGCAGTACAACACCGATCAGCGCTTCGATCATCATATGAACCACCCTCCGAGCACACCGAGTACAACTAACAGCGCGATGAAGCCGATCACCAGCAACGCTGCGTAATTCGTGACGATACCTGTCTGTAGCCGTTTCATCCGATCACTGCCGAACAGACTCGCCGTCGCGACGCCGTTGACGACGCCGTCGATGGCCGTCTGGTCGAACCGGTCGGCCGCTCGGGCAAGTGGCAATGTAAGCCCTTCGGCGAGCCAGACCTGATACTCGTCTTGGTAGTAGTTGTCCTCGATGACTTTGCCCACAGAGCCAAGTTTCTCTTTGTGGGCAACGGGTTCCGGCGTGCTGTAGAGTTTCCAGGCGAGGCCGGCCCCCGAGAACGCAAGCAACAAGGAGAGTCCGGCCGCAAGCAAGACAGTCGTCTCTTCGGTCCCGATGAAGCCAGTCTCGTAGGCTACGATCTCGGTGTAGGCGCTGTAGGTAAGCTCCTCGATACCGCCGTACTCGCCGTCGAGCCAGAATCGAAGGAACTCGAGGTCCAT
>LKMM01000002.1 GCA_001563885.1 Natrialbaceae archaeon B1-Br10_E2g27 | reverse complement strand
TGGGGCAGGTTCGGATCCCGATGTTGGGCCCGTCCGTACACGGGGAGATCGTCGCGAAGCTGGGATTTCAGGACCCGACGGAGCCGATTGAGACTCGTCTGATCTATCCCGTGGGCGGCTGCAAGCCGTTTGAACGCCGGCTCGTCGGTGATGTCGTGTGCCCGATACTGGGTGAACAATTCCTCCATGCGCTCCGGTGACAGCGACTGAACGTCGAGGTCATCGAGGCCGAAGTACCGTTTTCGGTCGACGTCGACGACGTGGCGGATAACGACGAGTGCGACTTTTGCGATAGCCCGCTGGCTGCCGAACTCGGTGAGGTCAATCTCGTCTATCACACCCAGTGCGAGGTCGCGCTGCCACGGTGTCACCTCGAGGGCGTTACACAGCGCCTGGGTAGTCCGAAGGCGGTCGAGTCGGTGTGCCCGTTCGCTATAGCCCGGCGTTGCGGGGTGTTGTTCGTCGTGGAGCCGGCGGACGCTTTCTGTGAGGTCGCCATCTGGCGTTTCCGGGCGACCGATGACGGTCGCACTCGGCGTGACGACCCCCCACTGGCGGATCGTCGAATCCCGATGAACCGCAGCCCGGGAGAGCGAGCCCGAACCTGGCCGGCGCTCGAGACGGCGTTCGGCCCAGTTTTCCGCTCTCTCGGTGGCCTCCCAGTCGACGTGCCGACCGCGATCCACACCGGAGGAGTAACCGTCGTTGCCCATTCTGGGTTGGCCTCAGCGAGGGAGCGTAAAAAATCCTCGTGTGGTCTTCTCATACCGATGGGGGTTGTCTCTCCCCGGTGATCACCCTCTTGTGCCGGCGATCATCGGGAGGCAGGGACATGTTAGATCGTGACGGTCACCGCGAGTGTGACCGCGAGCCCGGATACTCGTGGCCGATGACGAGCGCGATCACGTTTACGACGATCAACAACAGAAATACCAACAGCTCGAACGCCGAATCGATCCCGGTGAAAACGACCGGCACGTACGCGAGTGGCAACAACGTACCGACCCAGAAGCCGATCGCGGTGAGACCGTCGTACAGTGCCATCGACCGGTCACCGCATCGTCCCGAGATCGACGAACGAGCCCTCGAGCGCGACGATCCAGGCCGTCGTGAGCTGTTTTTCGCTCGCCCGCCGCGGAACGATCACACACTCATCCGGTGTGTCCTCGTTTTTGACGGTGATGTGCTCGAAGTCGACTGGCGGTTCATACGGGCTCGATGATCGAGTGTCGCCATTTGTGGTCATAGTGGAAAGGTGTGTTACTGTCTGGCGCTACTGGCGGTGTTCGTATTGTTATACTGTCCGTTCCGGACTGGTTTCGTCTCGTGACGCCGAAACGGCCGCCAGTGAACAAAATAAACACCCCCACCGACGACCGGGCGATATGGTGAACGTACGACCATACCACCTCCAGTAAGCCGTGCTTACTCTGGCCGCGCGCCCAGTTCTAACTCTTCGACAACCTCCTCGCTCTCCCGCCAGAGTCGGAGTTCGATCACCTCGCCCGGAGTTGTCTCGAGTGCCAGAAACGTCGACAGTGCGTGGCGGTCGGGAATTGGCTGGCCGTTCATCTCATAGATGACGTCACCGCCGATGGGGATGGGCTCACCGCCGCGAACGACACTGTCTTGGGCTCCTTCGAGGACGCCGTCTGCCGGCCCACCGGACTCGACGCCTGCGACAATAATTCCAGTCGCTTCCTCGAGGTCGTTCTCCTCGGCGATAGTGCGGTCGACAGAGGCAAGTTCGATCCCCAGATAGGAGTGCTCGAACGCCCCATCTTCGAGCAGCGCCGGGACGACGCGATCGGTCAGGGCAGCCGAGATGGCAAAGCCGATGTTTTCGCCGCCGCCGGCGTGGACGACGCCGATGACGTTTCCCTCTAAGTCGACCAGTGGGCCGCCGCTGTTGCCGGGGTTTACTGCCGCGTCGGTCTGGACGACGTTCGGGAACGAAAAGTTCTGTCCTGGGGCCTGAATCGTCCGGTCGACGCCGCTTACGATCCCTTCGGACATCGAGCCCTCGAGGCCGAACGGGTTGCCGACTGCAAGCACCTGCTGGCCAACCACGGGACGGTCGGTGGTCAGTGACAATGGCGTCGCTTCCTCGGGGACGTGATCGACCTCGAGGACGGCCAGATCGCTAAACCGGTCGGTGCCGACCAGCCGGGTACTCGTCCAGTCGCCGGTGATGTACTGCAGATCGACCTCTTCGGCACCATCGACGACGTGATCGTTTGTCACCACGTGGCTCTCGTCGTACAGAAAGCCCGATCCCTGTCCCTGGCCTTCCTGGTCGGTGATCGGATCTTCGACACCGAAGGCTCTGACCTGAGTTACCGACTCGATGACGGCGTCGTAGACATCGGTAAATGCCGACCCCTCCGCGAGATTCTCCCGGTCGATCTCGTGGGAGGAGTCGCCTTCTACCTGGCTGGTGCGTCGTGGCTCCGAACAGCCGGCGATGGCTGTCGCTACCCCGGTCGTTGCGAGCGCGAGGACCTGTCGTCGCTCGAGCCGGAAATTCCTCATACGTGATCGATAGGACCCAGCGCATTTTAACGTCATGGAGGCGGGCAGACACTCGTTCTGGCGGCTGTAACTGGATCACAAGTCAGGAATTGCCCGGTAGCTGACCGTCTCGTCGTCCGGAACGGCGAGTCGCGTCGCTCGAGCGAGGTGGCCGTTCTGACGGACGTGGTGTTCGGGGACGAGCGGGAGCGAGACTGGGCGGAACCCATCCGTTCGCATCGACCGGAAACTCGGGTACTGCCCGACGAGTTCATCACCACGGAAAACACACAACTGTCCGGCCTCGCTTCGCTCGTACCGGTACTCGAACGCCGCCGTCGATGGACCGGGACAGCGCAGGCTATCGACGGAGTCGAGGACGGCAACTGTCTCGTCGCCGGCCTCGAGACACAGGCTGGGATCGTCGGCGTTTGGCGTCGTTTCGGACCACGTACTCCGCCCGGGCGTCCCGAGACACGCAAAGCCGCCGTCGGAGAGGTGAATTCGGTCGTCGACGTTGTAAAACTCCCTGACGCCGTCACAGTCAGCCGCGAGCAGCAATGGGGTAGCGAGGACCTCACGAACGTCGTCGAGCAGCCACTCGTCTGTGATGAGTACCGGAACCCGCCCCTGCTGGGCAGCAGTCGCGAGTGTCGAGGCAATCGTCAGCGGCGTCCCGTCCCGCGGGTAGACGACGTGTAACGGAGCGTCGACATCTCCGAGCGACCCGCCGGTCGCGACCGTCGCTTCACCGTCGGCCTCGAGCGAAAAGCCCCGGTTTTCGAGGTCCGTTCGGACGGCGTCGAGACGATGAGAAACTGGATGGGCCATGACTCTCGATAGCGGCCGAACGATGATAAGCACTCTCACACGACGAGACACACTTTGCCGTAGAAATTCTCGAGCCCCAAGCGATAGGAATTATATGTCGAGGCGGCCACAATCCCGGCATGCACACTGGGAGTTTACGCCGACTGGCATGCGACGTCGATCTCGGGATCGGATCTCAGCAATGACTGCGATCAGTGATCCGAACATGGATACCACGCTCGAGGTCGCCGTCGTCGGTGCGGGTGCGGTCGGAGCCACGGCAGCGTACGATCTGGCACGGGCCGGCGCGTCGGTGACGCTGTATGACCGCGGGTCGATTGGGAGTGGCTCGAGCGGTCGTGCTGCCGGCATCTGTTATGATGCGTTTGCCGATCCGCTGGATGCGACGATCGCAGGCGAGGCGATCGAGCGCTTTCAGTCGCTCTCAGGCAAGGGGACCTTCCCGTTCGTCGAGTGTCCGTACGTCTGGCTCGCTCGCGAGGGAGACGATCAGCACACAGACGCCATCCGCGAACAGGTCGAACGCATGCAACACGAAGGCGTCACCGCCCTCGAGGTAGACGCGCCGTCGCTTGCAGACCGGTTTCCGTCGCTTCGGACCGATGACGTCGCTGTCGCTGCCATCGCTGGCGCTGCCGGGTATACCGATCCGGCACAGTACACTGCCTCGCTGGTCGACCTCGCACGCAACGCCGGCGCGACACTCGAGTCCCAGACCCCGGTTACGGTTCGGACCGACCCCACACGGGTCCTCACCGACGCCGGACTCGCACGGACGGTCGATGCCGTACTCGTCACCGCAGGTCCACACACCAATCGTGTCCTCGCCGACGCCGGCCTCGAGATTGCGATGAAACCCTACCGGACACAGGCACTCATCGCCAGTGGCGACCTCACCGAGCCGATGTGCTATGATGCGACCGACGACTTTTACGTCCGTCCTCACCCCGAGGGGGTGCTCGCCGGTAACGGAACCGAAAAACGCAAAGCCGATCCAGAGACGTACGACCGCGATGCAGACTCAGAGTTTGCCGACGATCTCCGGACTCGAGTTGCCCATCGGTTCCCCTCACTCGAGTTGACCGTCGACCATGCGTGGGCCGGGCTCTGTACGGCGACGCCGGATCGCGATCCGCTGGTTGGCCACCTCGAGGCGGATATCTACGTGGCTACGGGCTTTCACGGTCATGGCTTTATGCGAGCGCCGGCAATCGGGCGTCGAATCGCCGCCCAGATCACAGGCGACGACGGAATCGACGCCTTCGATCCCACGCGAGTCGACGGCGACGTCTCGTTTCCGGTCGCCGAAGGGATGACCCTCGAGGACGTACGTTCGGAGAATTAGTCGCCGAATAGTTCTCTATCGAACGTATCGGTACTCTCACGGGTGAGTCGTTCCGTTCCGTCGTGGGCTTCGATATCGCCCTCCTCGAGTGCCGGGTTGACCGCTTCGACGGTCTTTGGAGGCACCTTTTCGGTCACTTCGAACGTCGTAACCGGACGAAGCAATCCCCAGAGGGCTCCGATCGAGTGGGGAACGAACGCAAGCGGTGTCAAGATGACATACACTGGCCACAACAGTGGATGCTTGCGGTAGCCGATCATGCCGAGAAACATATAGACGAACAGAATAGAAAACAGCACAAGCGAGAACAGTTCGTAGAGTGCCATCGACGGCGCGGTACCGGGAAAGGTCATTGCCGCGAGGACCAAAAGCGGAACTAACGGTGAGAACGCCCAGGCAATTACCCGGGTGTAGTACAGCGGTCGGTAGCGAATCGGCAATAGGTGTCCATCGGCGAGTGTCCCCGAAATCCACCGGCGGCGTTGGCGGATCATCGACCGGATCGACGGCGGGGCCTGATTGCGAAATCGCGTATCGAAGACGGCAAACGAAATCGCCCGGGTCTTTGCGGCTTGCCAGATAAAGTTCGTATCCTCGGTGATCGTCGCTCGATCCCAGGTGATCGTTTCCTCGAGTGATGTCCGAATAGCGACGCCGCCGCCCCACGCGTAGAGTGGATATTTAAGCCGGTGAAAGCCGAACTGCTCGAACTGATAGCCAATTCGAAAGATTTCACACAGGTAGGTTATCCGCGAGCCAGTGTATAGCGGTTTTTCAGTAAACTGGACGATATCGGCGTCCGGTAGCCCTCGAAAGTCGGTGACGATCGTATCCTCGTCGAGATAGAGGACGTACTCCGTAGAAGCCTGCACGTTCCGTCTGGCCCATTCGACGGCACGGCCTTTGTTCGTCGCCAAACACTCGAACTCCTCAGGGACGACGTGGACTGCTGCACCTTCGATTTCGATCGGTGCTTCGGCGATAACGTGAACCTCGCCGATATCGTCTGGAAGAGCGTCAACCGTCCCCTGAACGACTGCCTGGGAATCTATTGTCAGGATCCGAACCTGGATGTCGGATAGTTCCCACTCGAGGTCCTCGGAGTCGATTTTTCCACCCCGTCCGAAGATGGTCACGAGGATGAGCCACCACACCGCCGAGAACCCGTACAACACGAGTGCAACCCAGAGGAAGACGACGACGAGTGAGAGAACAGGATTTGCAAAAAAGTAGTCTAACATCTCTATCGGCTATACGTTCCTCTCGGCGATTAACTCTGTTTATTCGATGTGAACGGCTGGGTCGCCACAAATCCTTTTGGCCGCAGGTTCCCTAGGTCGAATCATGTACGTACGGGACGCGAAAAACAGAGAGGAGGTCTGGCTGCTCGATCAGATCGAGGCGATGGGCCTAGATGAGACGGCGTTTCGCTCGCGTGATTACGTCGTCGCGGTCGACGAACACTCGGGCGAGAAGGCGGGCTTCGGTCGCATCCGCGTCCACAAAACCGACGACCGGGATATCTGTGAGCTGACCAGTATCGGCGTCCTCGAGGGCTGGCGCGGCCGTGGTGTCGGCGCACACGTCGTCGAACGCCTTCTGGAGTACGCGGGCGATCAGGGCTTTGAGACGGTCTACTCGCTGACCGGCGAGGGTGGCTATCTCACACAGTTTGGCTTTCGTCGACTCGAGGAATCGAAGCTCCCGCCGGCACTCGCCGCACGACTCGAGGACAAACGCGACGGCGTCGACCCCGAGGCAGTTCCGTACACACTCGACGTCGACGACTTCGAGATGCCCGGCAGACTCAGAGCGGCGTTCAAAGACGCCTCGGGTGGGCCCGACGAACCCGAAACCGAGGAAACCCCCGAAGATTTCGGTATCGATCCCGACTCGGCGACCTACAAGTACGATACGGGACGGTAAACTGACTCGAGTGGGCGATATTTTTTACTCGAGTCGTTTGATTAAGTGTTCAACGCACACCTATCAGCAACGAATCAGACGTGAACGTTGAAGCCCCACGCGTCCGTCTGGTTTTGTAATGTTCGATCCGGACGAACTCGAGGAGATCCGCGACGGTCACGAGCGGTGGCACGAGGGGACAGTCGAACCCGTCGTCGATCGCTTCGGCGAGCGTCGGGAGACGTTTACGACGGACACCGAGGGCCAGACGGTCGACCGACTCTATACGCCCGCCGATGTCGGCGATCTCGAGTATCAGGAAGAGCTTGGCTATCCGGGTGAGCCGCCATACACCCGCGGGGTCTACTCGACAGGCTACCGGGGGAGACTCTGGACGATGCGCCAGTATGCCGGCTTTTCGACGCCCGAGGATACGAACGAGCGCTATCACTACCTGCTCGATCAGGGCCAGACTGGCCTCTCGATGGCCTTTGACCTGCCGACCCAGATGGGGTATGATTCGGACGATCCGATGGCTGCTGGCGAGGTCGGGAAAGCAGGTGTCGCGATCGACTCACTCGCCGACATGGAGACGGTCTTCGAGGGCATCCCGCTGGATGAGGTGTCGACCTCGATGACGATCAACGCGCCCGCTTCGGTCCTGTTGGCGATGTACATCGCCGTCGGCGACCAGCAAGGCGTTCCCCGCGAGGGGTTGCGCGGGACGATTCAAAACGACCTGTTGAAAGAGTACATCGCCCGAAACACCTACATCTATCCGCCGGAGCCGTCGATGCGGATCATCACGGATATCTTCGAGTTCTGTGCGGCCGAGACGCCGAAGTTCAACACGATCTCGATTTCGGGCTATCACATCCGTGAAGCGGGCTCGAGTGCGGCCCAGGAACTTGCCTTTACGCTTGGCAACGGCATCGAGTACGTCGAGGCCGCCCTCGAGGCCGGGCTGGATGTCGACGAGTTTGCCCCACAGCTATCGTTCTTTTTTAACGGACACAACAACATCTTCGAGGAGGTCGCCAAATTCCGGGCTGCCAGACGGATGTGGCACGATATCATGGACGAACGGTTCGACGCCGACGATCCAAAATCCAAACAACTCAAATTCCACACTCAGACCGCTGGCTCGATGCTGACCGCCCAGCAGATCGAAAACAACGTCGTCCGCGTCGCCTACCAGGCGCTGGCTGCAGTGTTGGGCGGTACCCAGAGTCTCCACACCAACGGCAAAGACGAAGCCCTCGCGTTGCCGACCGAAGCCTCCGTCCGGACGGCGCTGCGAACCCAACAGATTCTCGCCCACGAATCCGGCGCGGCCGACACGATCGATCCACTCGCCGGCAGCTATTATGTCGAATCGCTGACCGACGAGGTCGAATCGGACGCCTACGACATTTTAGCCCAGGTCGACGACCGCGGTGGGATGCTCCCGGCCGTCGAAAGCCAGTGGGTCCAACGCCAGATCCAGGATACCGCGTTCGAACGCCAGAAAGAGATCGAAACCGGCGAGCGCATCATCGTCGGCGTCAACGAGTTCGAAGTCGACGAAGACCCCGAGATGGATGTCCAGGAAGTCACCGAAGAAGATCAACAACGCCAGATCGACACTCTCGAGGCCGTCAGAGAAAAGCGAGACGACCACGCCGTCGACGATGCACTCGAGGCGCTTCGAGACGCCGCCCGCGGCGACGACAACCTGATGCCGTCGATCATCGAGGCGGTCAAAACCTACGCGACGGTTGGGGAAATCTGCAACGTCTTGCGCGATGAGTTCGGTGAGTACCAGCCGGGAAGTGCGCTCTGATCGGTTCACCGGGAATTGATACAGGTCGCGAGTGAACTGGCTATATGACCCCAGGCTTGGACACCCAGCCCACAATATCTGCTGGCGGCGCGACGATTCCAGCACTCGGTTTTGGCACTGCGCGGATGACCGGCAAGACGTGCCAGCAGGCGGTCGAACTCGCCCTCGAGGTCGGGTATCGCCACCTCGATACGGCCCAGTTGTACGACAACGAGGAGGCTGTCGGTGCGGCCATCGAGGCAAGCGACGTCGACCGCGAGGACATCTTCGTCGTGACGAAAATTCACCGCGACAACGCCGCCTACGACGCCGTCCTCGAGTCGACTCGCGAAAGTACAAAGCGGCTTGGCCTCGAGTGTATCGACGTACTGCTCATCCACGCGCCGAGTCAGCACGTGCCACTCTCTGAAACGATCGAGGCGATGAACGACCTTCAGGCGGCGGGACGGGTCGAACATATCGGTGTTAGTAACTTCTCGGTCGAGCAACTCGAGCGTGCTCGCGAGCTATCCGAGACCCCAATTGTGACGAACCAGATTAAATATCATCCCTACCACCACCAGCCCGACCTGCTCGAGTACTGTGTCGAACACGGGATCTGTCTGACGGCGTACAGTCCGCTTGCGGAGGGCGCAGTTCCCGGTGACGATCGGCTGGCCGAAATCGGCGAGCCAGACGATACGTCGGCCCCGCAAGTTGCCCTTCGATGGCTTATCCAGCAGCCGATGGTCGCGGCGATTCCGAAGGCGGCGACGCCGGCACACATCGAGGCGAACGCTTCCGTGTTCGAGTTCGAACTGGATGACGAGCAAATGCAGGCCGTCGGCGAGCTCGGGGGGAGTTGACTGGCCTCGACGTTCGGGCTCCAGTGACATGCGGGTTCGACGATCCTCGAGGGGCTTTGCCGGTTGTCACCTGACCGTAACGCTCTTTGCGAGGTTTCGGGGTTTGTCGATCGGTCGCCCGAGTGCGCTCGCAATTCGGTAGGCAAACAGCTGTAAAGACGTGTTTACCAGCACCGGACTGGTCCAGGGATGTGTCTTCGGAACTACGTCGATTCGGTCGGCGACCTCGGGAGCTGAGCCGGGCGAATCCGTGACCACGACAACCGGAGCGCCGCGGGCGGCGACTTCCCGGATGTTCGTTCGCATGGCAGCGGGGTCGGCTCCTGCCGTCCAGAGGGCGATGACCGGTGTTTCGTCGGTCACCAGCGAGAGCGGCCCGTGTTTTAATTCTCCAGCCGCGAAGCCTTCTGCGTGTTCGTACGTTATCTCCTTGGTCTTGAGCGCCCCCTCGAGGGCCACGGGCGCGTTGTAGCTGCGGCCGATAAAAAAGAAGGCGTCGGATCCGAGAAAGTCGGTGGCGATCGATTCCATCGTCGACTTATCGAGGATTTGTTGGATCTGTCCCGGCAGGTCACATAGTGCCTGTTTGAGCGATGGCGTCCACGAATCGGTGAGCGTACTCGAGAACATCGAAAGCGCGACGAGTTGTGAGGCGAACGTTTTCGTCGCTGCCACGCCGACTTCCGGTCCGGCTCGGATGTACATCGTGTGGTCGGCCTTGCGGGCTGCTGTGGATCCCACGACGTTGGTCACTGCGACCGTCGTCGCTCCGGCTTCCATGGCACCGCTTAGGGCATAGAGCGTATCGGCTGTCTCTCCGCTCTGTGTGACGGCGACGACGAGCGTCCCGTCGTCGATCGGTATCGACCCTGGGTCGTACTCGCTGGCGAGAAACGCATACGCCGGGATCCCTCGTTCGCGCAACAGTTGAGCGCCATACAGCGACGCGTGGTGAGAACTCCCACAGGAGACGAAGTGAATTTGCTCCGGCCGGTCGAGTGGCTCCATCGATCGGATCGCCACCGAATCCGTCGGGGTTCCGACCCGCCCGCGGAGACACCACTCGATGGCAGTGGGTTGATCGTAAATCTCTTTTAGCATATAGTGGGGATAGCCACCTTTCTTTGCCGCGTTGGTATCCCAGTCGACGGTTTCAGCAAGCGGCTGGGTCGGTGAGCCGTCTTCGTTGGTCACCGTCAGTGCGTTCGGTCGGATCGTTGCGACCTGCCCGTCTTCGAGGTAGATCACCCGATTGGTGTACTCGAGAAAAGCTGGGACGTCACTCGCGAGATAATACCATTCATCGCCGAGACCCAAAACGAGCGGCGAGCGGTGTCGAGTCGCATAAATAGCCGCCTCGCCTTCGATTAGTGCCCCAACGGCGTAGCTTCCCTCGAGTTGGGAAACCGCGTTCCGAAACGCCGTCTCGGGGGCTGTGCTGCGGTCGAGTTCGGCCTCGATCAGATGCGGAATAACTTCGGTATCGGTCTGGCTGTCGAACGTATGTCCGTTTGCCTCGAGCGCTCGCCGAAGGCCCCTCGCGTTTTCGATGATCCCGTTGTGGACGACGGCGACGCGATCCGTACAGTCGGTGTGTGGATGTGCGTTCTCGTCGGTCGGCGGGCCGTGTGTACTCCAGCGCGTATGGCCGATACCGACGGCTCCCGACGGCCCGGATTCTGGCACTCGCTCGATCAACATCTCGAGTTCGCCGCTGTGCTTATAGACCGTCAGATCCGTCCCCGAAACGGCGATTCCGGCCGAATCGTACCCCCGATACTCGAGCCGGGAGAGCCCCTCGAGTAAGGGCACAGCGATGTTTCGAGCGTCGGCGTTGGCGTATCCGATAATGCCACACATCAGTGACTCACCTGCGTTGTGGCCGCGTATGAAAAACTCATACACTCTCCCCGGGCCGGTGACGTAGTTACGGTTTCGACAGTATCGTCGGAAAAAGGCCATATGTATAGTAGTAACCGGGGATACCAGTACGAAGCAGCTGTTTTTACTGCCGGACGTACGTCGTGAATCGCCGCCACGGGGTGGCAAGAATCGTCACACTGTTCCAAATTAGGTATGATTTCGATACGTCCCTGAGCGGGCCCAGAAGTAGCTAATACGGCCCTCGATGTTCACTATCAGTGATTATATTGACACACATGCGCAGCCACTACGACACTGGTTACCAGAACGTAACACGAGCGTACCATCGTTAACAGTTGTCAGTGTATAAGCCCCTCCTTGGCCTGAGCTAATTCTGATGGCCGAGAGTATTGGGATCGTCGGACTTGGGTATGTCGGGACCCCACTCGCAACTGCGTTCAGCGCTTCGGGGTATCGCGTCTTTGGGTTCGATATCGATCAGGACACGGTCGAACGCCTTCAGCAGGATCTCGAGACTCCTGTTGAGTTGCCGTCTACAAGATCTTCGTTGGCCGTCTACGAACAGCGCCTCGAGGTGTCGACCGACCCACAGCCACTGGCTGACTGCGATGTTATCATCACGACAGTGCCGACGCCGTTGACTGACGATTCGATGCCGGATATGTCGATCGTCGAAACCGCCGGGCAAACGATCGGCGAACACATCTCACCGGGAACGACTGCCGTCCTCGAGTCGACCGTCTTTCCTGGCGCGACGCGAGGGATATTCGCCCCCGCGATAGAACAGACCTCCGGGCTGGTCGCCGGCGAGGACTTCGACATCGGCTACTCACCCGAACGGCTCACACCCGGAGGCGACCACGAGCTACGAAACAGCGTCAAGCCGGTCAGTGCAGCCGACAACGGCGTTAGGGACGTGCTGGAAGACCTCTACAGCACCGTCGTCGAGGAAACCTTTCCGGCACCGTCGATCGAGTCCGCTGAGGCGGCAAAGTGTCTCGAGAACGTCCAGCGTGACGTAAACATCGCGCTCATAAACGAGTTTGCGATGGCCTGTTCTGCGGTTGATGGACTCGATTACGAGGACGTCCTCTCGGTCGCCGAAACGAAGTGGAACTTCCATCGCTACCGGCCAGGTCTCGTCGGCGGACACTGCATTCCAATCGACCCTTACTACCTCATTTACGAACTCGAGCGCCACGGCGGCTCGACACCACTTATGCGTCAGGCACGGTCGACGAACGAGTCGCTCGTCGAGTTCGTCGCCGGGATGGTCGAGGAAGCGATGACCGAACGCAAACGGGCCGGAAACAGCGACCACACCGACCGTATCCTGGTCTGTGGACTTTCGTACAAACCGAACGCCGATGATCTTCGGTCGGCTGCGAACGAGTCGCTGTTCGAGGCGTTGGCCGAACGCGGCTACGAGGTTGTCGGCTACGATCCATACGTCGACGAGACGGCGGCAGCCGAAACCTTCGGGATCGACGTCTGGTCATCGATCGACGAGCGCGTCCCGTCGGCGCTACTGATGCTGGCAAACCACGACGAGTTTACCCACCTTTCGCTCGAGGGCATCGTCGACCGGTACCCGACCCCGCCTGCCGTCATCGACGTCCCCAGACTGTTCGACGACCCGACTCGCTCCGACATCGTCTACCGGCGGCTTTGAGACGTCCGAAAGCCCCGGCGCTGGCGGGCGACCGACCTACTACCAATGATCGCAAACAAAAACGTACTCATAACGGGTGGCGCTGGATTCATCGGCAGCCACCTCGCCGAACGACTCTCCACACAGAACCGAGTGACGATTATGGACGATTTCTCGACGGGAACGCGGTCGAACCTCGAGGAGCTCCCAGCCGACGAGGTGATACACGGCAGCGTTACCGACCGTGAAGCCGTCACCGACGCCGTCGAACGGGCGGACATCGTTGCCCACCTTGCGGCGATGATGGGCGTCCGTCGCACCTTGGAGCGACCACTCGAGGTACTCGAGGTGAATATCGACGGAACGCGTCGCGTCCTCGAAGCTGCAGCCGAGGCGGACATAGAACGCGTCCTCGTTGCCTCAACCTCTGAGGTGTACGGCGATGGACCCGACCCGCCGTACGCCGAAGACGACGAAACGGCACCGAAGACGAACTACGCCGTCGCAAAAGTCGCCGACGAGCGCTTTACTCAGGCCTTCGAGGAGACCTACGGCCTCGAGTATACCATCGTCCGATACTTCAACGTCTACGGCCCGCGACAGGATTCCTCGAGTTACGGCTACGTCGTCCCCATATTCGTCAAGCAAGCGCTCGAGGGAAAACCGCTGATCGTCCACGGTGATGGCAGCCAGACGAGAGACTTTACCTATATTGACGACGCTATCGACTGTACGGTAAACGCGCTGTCGCCTGCCGGGAGAAATCAGGTGTTCAACGTCGGCGGGGGCTCGGAGTTGACGATCCAAGAACTTGCTGAAGCCGTCGTAACCGAACTGGGCGGCCGAATCGAACACATCGATCACCCGAGACCCTATACCGTACAACGACGGTGTGCAGACGTCACGAAGGCGCGTGGACGACTCGGATACGATCCCGAATACAACATTGAAGACGGAATTCGAGCACTCCGGGACGCGCCGACACTCTCGGCGCGGTGAAAAACCGCATAGTGGCCTCCACTTGGGGCTGAAGCCGTCGGCTTGCAACAGTCACACAGCTACTGACGGCCCCGACAGGGAGTCCATCGAGTTGCGTCTGTCAACGCAACCGAACCGCAGTTCCATACGCCAGCACTTCCGACCCGCCTTCGGTGATCTGTGAGGTCTCGAGGCGGACGTTGACGACGGCATCAGCACCCATCGCCTCGGCGTCTTCTTCCATCCGTGAGATGGCGACGTCACGGGCCTTTCCAAGTAGTTCGGAGTAGGCTTTGAGTTCGCCGCCGAAGACGTTTCGCAGCCCCTGGGTGAAATCGCGCCCGGCATTTTTCGCTTCGACGGTGTTGCCACGAGCGATACCGAGCACCTCGACGATTTCGCCGTCCGGGACGGTTTCGGTGTTGGAGATATACATCACTATAGGAATTCCCTCGAGGACGTATAAATCGAGGTGAGAAGTTACTGCAGGTGAAACACCCCTTCGCGGTCACAGCTGTGACCTGCTGATATTTGACCGGCGATAGCGAACGTCGACTATGCACTTCGATCACGCAGGTATTGCCACAGAGGATGCGACTGCTCTCGCGACACTGTATACGGACCTGTTCGGCCTCGAAGTCGCCCACGAGGAGCGTTTCGACGGGATGTGCGTCGTCTTCCTCGAGGTCGGCGATGGCTATCTCGAGCTGTTAGAACCGCTCGAGTCGGGGACCATCGCTCGGTATCTCGAGGACAACGGCTCCGGCATCCACCATCTCGCGCTCGCGACCGACGATCTCGAGAGTGCACTCGAGACTGTCCACAAAGCAGGTGTCAGGCTGGTCGACGAGGAGCCCAGGCCGGGCGCGTGGGGGCACTCGGTTGCGTTTCTCCACCCAAAGGATACGGGTGGGATCCTGATCGAACTCATCGAGCACTGACCTGCAATCTGGCGGTCTAACCGCTCAAGCGAGCCCGAGAAGCGAGCTGACAGCGACCACAGCTGTCTCGGCGAGCTCGCTCGAGAGTGCGCCGTCGACACCGACCGCGAGCGCGAGCAGTCCACCGACGTACAGACAGGAGCCGGCAACCGAGTAGGTAGCAAACCGCGAAAACGAAACCCGACCCATCGCCGTCGGGACGGTCATCGACCCGCGGACAACCGGGAGAGTGTTGCTGCCGGCAACCGCAACCGATCCCCACCGGTCGAACCAGCACTCGGCCTGCTCGAGATGGGAATCTTCAACCGGGATCCAGTTGTGAGTCGACGGATCGAAGCCGAGTCGGCGAACGGCAAGAAACAAGAGGAGCTGTCCGATCGTCGCACCGGCGACAGCCGCGAAAAAGACACTCGCGTACGTCACAAACGACGTGCCAGCTGCCACCACCACCGCGATCAACAGCCCACGCGTCGGCAGGAGTTTGCCAACGAGTGCACCCTCGAAGACGAACAGAATCAGCAACACCATCGCTCCGTACCGGTCGGCAAACGACAGTGTCAGCTCTGCTGGCGTCTCGAGCATACAGTCCCTTCGAGCCAGCGGGGTATATGTCTCCCGGCTTGCCCGCCTGGAAACGCCGCTACCGTTTTGATGTCCATCTTACCCACTGGACGGACCTGTGTGACGGGTCCCGCCGCTCCGGGCCGAGCACGCTTTATCACGATCCAAAACCGTCAACTGCTCGTACAATCAGTCACCGACGATTATCGTCATCGTTGGGTGGCGGGCAAGGCTACCGCTAACAAAACGGGTCTATACGACGTTGTGATGGGTTTGGACCATGACGACGGTCGTCGAACTCGACGTTCCTGCCGATCGACTGGGGCTTTCACGGACGTTCGAACGCGTCCCGTCGTTCGAATTCAAACTCGGCGCTATCGTTGGCGACGGGGCCCCGCTCGTCCGTGTCTCCGGAACGGACCGGCCGACGATCGAAACCGCACTCGAGGCCGATCCATCCGTCGAACTGCTTGCGATGTTGACAGCCGAGTCGGCCCCCTACTGGCTGTGTCGACTCGAGTTCGACGGCGGGTTCTCGCTGCTCGAACGGATCGTCGTCGAAAACGAGGGCGCAATTTTGGCCGCTCGCGGTCGAGACGACACCTGGTCGCTGCAGTTGCTCTTTCACGACCGAGAGTCGGTGTCGACCTCTCATGACCTGTTCGACCAACACGAATTCGATGTCCACGTCACCCGCATCACGGGTATCGACGACCTAGAGCGGGGACGGATACCGCTGACCGAAATCCAGTACGAAACGATCGTGACGGCACACGACCTCGGCTACTTCGACGTCCCTCGAGCGGTCACGCTGGCTGAACTCGCGTCGGAACTCGGGGTCTCTCACCAGGCACTGTCCGAACGGCTTCGTCGGAGTCAGGCAGCGCTGATCAGTGCCGAACTATCCGATGGCTTCGTCCCGAGAATCGATCCGTAGCTCGACGCCTGTGAAAAAGTCGTCTGATACTGTGTATTCAGACCATATATAGCGAGTTTATGGGCTAAAAATTAGACACACAGTCGCTATTTTGAGTGTTACCGTCGTAATCGCCCTAACAGTTAGCTTTATTATTGGACATCACCACAGGAATACTGTCGGCGGAACGCCGACCTCCAACGCATCGTCCAGAAACTGACACCTGTAAGCGCCGGTGGATCGCTCGTGCTCGATCATCGCGGTCACTCGTGGCTGTGTGACCGTGCTTACGGTTTGAGCAACTCGACGGCGGCACCGTTCGTGGCTACGGTCCGCCCTTTTGAACTCACAACACTGCCAGTGGCAACGATAACCGACACACAGTATTAGCCGTCGTCGCCTTCGAACCGGTCGGCGGCCGAGTCAAACCCCAGTTCCGAGAGTTCCCGGCTCCGTCGTCCCTCGAGTGCCGCGAATGCCTCTGGATCGGGCGAGACGTCGTCGGTGATGCGAGCCCAGGAGGTGTGGACCTTCGCGTGACACCACCGACAGAGGTAGACCGTGATCTCGTGTGTCCGGTCGTCTGACTCTGCCCTCGAGGCGCTGTGATCGGCATACGAGAGGTGATGTTCCTCGAGCAGCGGCTGCTCGTCGTCGTGGGCGAGGCGTTTTTCCTCGAGCCCACAGCGAACACACTCGCGGTCGTGCGTTCTCGAGCGAAAGTGTGGGCACTCAGCCCAGCCGTCGTCGGTGTCCGGATCGGCATACGGACACACGTAGTCGTCGGCGGCACGCTCGCGGGCGAACTCGGGGTCGTGTGCGTAGTAGTCGACGGCGTACCGACAGCGGCCATCGCCGGTGAGATAATCACAGACGCCTGCAAACTCGTAGGGGTCGTCGACGCCGACGGGAGTCCCCCGTGGAGTCTTTTCCATTCCTCTGGCAGCGGTTCGGTTCGGATCGGTTTGAATGTACTTGCTCCCACCGTTGGTTTGCGTATCGATTTCGGTCGAATTGGCCGATCGAGTGGCGCTCTCGAGCGGTCCGACACGCTTACTTACGACGCGCGATGATTCGAGTGTAGTGAGTACCGAGACGCCCGAGCCGACCGAGACCGAGGCGTTCGAACGGGTCTGTGAGACGCTCGTCGAGCGGATTCTAGCGGGCGAGATCGACCGCGAGGACGTCGAAAAGGCCAAACTCGAGGCCTGTTCCGAACACTCCGCACCGAAGGTGCCGAAAAATTCGGAGCTGTTAGATTACGCCGACCAGGAACACCGCGAGACGCTCGAGGCGGTGTTGCAGCGAAAGCCCGTCCGCACCGCCTCGGGTGTCTCGCCGGTTGCGATCATGACCTCGCCCGAGCGTTGTCCACACGGGAAGTGTCTGTACTGTCCCGGTGGGCCGGATTCGGAGTTCTCGAGTTCCCAGAGTTATACGGGCGAAGAACCCGCCGCCGCCCGTGGGGTGCAAAACGACTATGACCCCTACGGTCAGGTCAGGTTGCGACTCGAGCAGTTACGTGAAATCGGCCACCCGGTCGATAAGGTCGAACTCATCCTGATGGGTGGGACGATGACCGCTCGCAGCCACGATTATCAGGAGTGGTTTGTCAAGCGCGCCCTCGAGGCGATGAACGAGTACGATGTCGACAAAGAGCCTGAGCCGGCCGAAGGCGTCAGTTTCGCTCAGGATCCCGACGAGTACGAGTTCAGATACGTCGAGGATGTCATCACGGAAAACGAGACCGCGGACATTCGAAACATCGGGACGACCTTCGAGACCAAGCCGGACTGGTGTGATCCCGAACAGATCGACCGAATGCTCGATCTGGGTGGAACGAAAGTCGAAGTCGGCGTCCAGACCACCTACGAGCGTATCAACCGTGAGATGCACCGTGGCCACGGCACCGCCGACTCGATCGACGCCAACCAGCGACTGCGCGATGCGGCGTTCAAAGTTGGCTTCCACATGATGCCCGGCCAGCCGGGGATGAGCAAAGAAATGTGTCTCGAGGACTTCCGTCGGCTGTTCGAACACGAAAACTGGAAGCCCGACTACCTGAAGATCTATCCGACGCTCGTCGTCCGTGGGACCGCGACCTACGACTGGTGGTACAAGGGTGAGTACGAGCCACTGGACAACGACGAAGCCGCCGATCTGGTCGCCGAGATCATGGACATGATTCCCCGCTATACCCGGCTCCAGCGGGTCCAGCGTGACATTCCCGCCGATTTCATCGACGCCGGCGTCTGGAAGTCCAATCTCCGACAACTCGCAGAACAGCGGATGGACGAACGCGGTCTCTCGTGTACGGATATCCGCAGTCGGGAAGCCGGCATGAACGACGCCGAACCCGACGACGTCGAACTCGACGTCTTGGAGTACGACGCCTGTGGCGGCACCGAACACTTCATTTCCGTCGAGGACTTCGAACAGGATCTGCTGATCGGCTTCTGTCGACTTCGGTTCCCAAACGACCCCGTTCGGTCGGAACTCGAAAACGCCGCGCTCGTCCGCGAACTGCACGTCTACGGCTCTGAGGTTGCCGTCGGGACGGCCGGTGACGATGGCCAGCACCAACACCAGGGCTATGGCCGCCGGCTGATGGAGACGGCCGAGGAACTCGCCGCCGACGCCGGCTACGACAAACTGAGCGTCATCTCGGGAATCGGCGCACGCGAGTACTACCGGAACAAACTCGGCTATCACCAGGACGGGCCGTATGTCAGCAAGCAACTGTAATCTCGGTTTCGACGCCAGAACTGTCTCGAGGGAACGACAGGGTTAGGTACCGACCGTTCGAATCGTCCGTATGAACTGGCTATTCGAATTCGAACAGGAAGAGTTGCCGACGGCGGTGATCCTCGCAACGGGGGCGCTGATCGTGATCTTTGCGGTTGGGATTCCGCTCCGACTGTTGTTCGGCCTGTTTTGATCACTGCAACGCGACGAGCGGTTCGAACCAGACGGCAGCGACGAGGACGGCCAGAAAGACGTACGAGCCGCGGATGAGCAACATGGTGGCGAGCCGTGGACCGGCACGTCTGGCAACGAGGGCAACTGCGCCGAATGCGAGTGCTGCGAAGATGGTGGAGGGCGGAAAGACACGAGCAATGGCAAACGCAACGACGACGGACAATGCGGCCGCCATGAGACCGTAAGCGAGTTCGTAGGCTCGAGTCGGGCCGACGGTGACGGCGACGGTTCGTTTGTCGATCGAGCGGTCGTAGTCGTAATCTTTGGTGTCGTCGATGACTTTGATGCCGGAGAGCAAGAGGAGAAAGACGACCGCGAAGGCGACCGGGAGGGCACCCAGCGTGGCGGTCTGGGCGTAGTAGCCCCCAAGCAGCGAAAGAGCGATCCCGAGCGGGTAACCCGTCGTTGCCGTCAGCGGGTTCATATCCAGTTGTGGCGCGTGGTAGTAGGCGATCAACCACGTGGGGGCCGTCAGGGCAACGGCGACCCAGTCGACGAGCACGAACAGGATGAGACAACAGGCGATGAACGTCCCGGTCGACAGCGCGAGGCCGACCCGACAGCCACGTTCGGTCAGCGGGTGGTCGTCGTCCTCGCCACGCACGTGAAAGTCGACGTAGCCGTCTTTGACGTGGGCCGTATAAACCGCTGCAAACATCGCGACCGCGTGGGCAGTCGCGACTGCTGGCTCGAGGGTTCCGGCCAACACCGCACCGAACAGCGATGCAGCAAGCGGGGGCAACATGAAGACCGGATGGACCTGCGACCAGAACGCCTGGGCAACCGAACCCGGGCCGCGACCGTGTCGCACAAGAGTCATGTGCGTATCGTCATCGAACTGAACCATAATACCCGGCCCGGCCGAAACACACAGCTTGATAGGTGTTTACACACCACTTGTAGCTATGGCAGCGTCACAGACCGGTGCCGAGCTGTTCGTCGAGGTCATAGAGGACTACGGCGTCGACTACGTCTTCGGAAACCCCGGAACCACCGAGTTACCGGTCCTCGATGCGATCGGGAAAAGCACCCTCGAGTACGTCGTCGGCGCACACGAGGACATTGCCGTTGGGATGGCGGGTGGCTATGCCCAGACTCGGCGGTATCACGCCCACGACGACGAGTCGGTTACTCCGGTCGGCGTCGTGAATCTCCACATCGCACCGGGGCTGGCTCACGGGCTGGGAAATCTGTATGCCGCCAAGATCGCCGGCGCCCCGGTGGTCGTCACCGCGGGTAACCACAGCACCGATTTCCGCCACGAAGAGCCGATTCTCTCGGGTGACCTCGTCGAGATGGCAAAACCCCATTGCAAGTGGGCCGACGAGGTACTCGACGTTTCAACCCTGCCGACGATGGTCCGTCGTGCGTTCCGCGTCGCCCTGACGCCACCGACCGGGCCCGTCTTTCTTGGGCTGCCACTGGACGTAACCCTCGCAGAAACGACCGCCGAACCCGAGTCCCTCGGATCGATTCCGAACGCGGGTGGAGGTGATCCTGCAGCTATCGCACGAGCCGCGGAGATCCTGGTCGAGGCCAAAGCCCCCGTGATGGTTGTCGGCGACCACGTCGCCCGTGCTGGCCCTGATGCCGTCGATGCAGCGGTTTCACTCGCCGAGGCCAGTGGCCTACGGGTTCACGGCGAGATCCTCACCAGCGAGTCGAGTTTCCCGACTGACCACGACCAGTGGGTCTCGTATTTCTTGCCCAACGAAAAGCACGTCGCCGAGTTGCTCGAGACCGATACGATCGTCTTTGCGGGCTGTTCGACCAATACGACCTTGACCCGCCACGAGGACCCTCTGGTCGCTCCCGAGACGACGACGGTCCACATTGGCAACGACGCCTGGCAACTCGGGAAGAACGAACCCGCAGATGCGGCGATTGTCGGTGATCCCGGCCTCATCCTTTCGGCACTCGCCGACCGCATCGAGGGTCGACTCTCTCAATCGACCCTCGAGGACCGACTCGAACGCGTCGCAAACGTCACAGCGCGGGTCGAACCGCGGATGGCAGCCCTCGGAACCGGTTCGGACGACGACCCACGCATTTCGAAGGCCGAACTGGTAGATGCGATCGGTCGCGCCACCACGGACCCCCTGGTGGTCGACGAGAGCGTTACCTCGAGACACGTGTTGCTCGAACGCGGCTCGTTTGCGCCCCGCAGGTTCCTTTCGAACAAAGGTGGCGGCCTCGGCTACGGGTTGCCGGCAGCGGTTGGGGCATCCATCGCCGAAGCGCAGTGTGGCGGGTCTCGGGAGGTGATCGCAGTTATCGGTGATGGCTCGTATCTGTACTACCCGCACGCGATCTATAGCGCAACTCGTCACGACGTCGACCTCACCGTCGTCATCGCTGACAACCGTACCTACCGGATCTTGAAAGACAACACGGTCGCGCTCATGGGCGGTGAGGAAACCGAGTACGAGTTCGTGGGGATCGATTTCGACCCACCGGTCGATCTGGTAACGAACGCAGAGAGCCACGGAGCACGCGCACATCTAGTCGAGACGGTCGAGGAACTCGAGGTCGCACTCGAGTACGGGGTCGCCCACAGCGGCGTGGATGTACTGGATGTGTTGATTCAGGAGTGACTGACACGGAACGCCTAACGGTTTCCCGATGCAATCATAGGATGGATCACGGTTGCGCTGGTGATAACTCACAGCAGACCGTATGAAACGTCTCCGTGAGTGGGTATCAAGTGGATACTCTTTGGGAGTCTAAAATTGTCGTTGCCTACAGAACATAATACCCATACGTTCAGCTTTTCGTTACTATATCAAATTCTGTTACTTTATAACAAGGAAAAGTTTATGAGTGTAACCTCGGGTTACGCAAGTGTATGGCGCAGTACCCCCGTACGTCCGAGACGGATTCCGCTCCGACGACAGGCCGTAACACTGGATTAACCCGCCGCGGCTACGTTCGCTCGATCGCGGCGGTCGCGACCGCGACGACCGCGGTCGGGGCCACCGGCACGGCGACAGTCGCAGCATCAGGGGACGACCCGGAGACGGACGACCGCGAGTACGAGGTCATCGAGGCCGAGAATCAAACAATTACCATCGATTCCGGCGAGACCTGGGAAAACAAGCTCATCGACATGACGACCGGCCAGGACATCATTATCACTGCCCGGGGCAGTGACTGGACGATCCGAAACGTCGGGTTCGAGGGCGAAAACGTCTCAGGGACGGGATCCGCAACGTTTGGACTCGCCGATTCTGGCGGTGAGAGTCTCGTCGAAAACGTCTACCTCGGTGATGGCTCCGACGACAGAAACGGCGCTCCAACTGGCCACGGCCAGACCGCCTTCTGGGTCGAACCCGACCACGCCGGCCACATCGACTTCGAATACGTCAACATCCAGAACTTTGCCGATAACGCAATCTATGCCTCCGCACCCGGCAACGGCGGTGGGGGAACGATTCACGTCGACAGCTGTTTCGCCGCCAACTGTTATGTCTCTCATTACCGACTGGCGACCGAGGGGAGTAAAGTCACAAACTCCGCCGTACTCGTCGACGACGATGGCTACGCCGGCCGGGGCATCTGGGCGTGGTCTCCCGGCACGGTCGAAGTCGACGACTGCCAACTCGAGATGAACGGCCAGAACGTCGCAATCGATGCCGGTGCCAACGGCCAGGCGACCACGGTCACGGTCACCGACACCGACTACGACGAGGCCGCCGGCATCGCCGAACACGATGGCTCGAGTGTCGAACTCGAAGACGGTGTGGGCACCGATCCGGATGCGGCCGTTCCCGAGGGCGTTCCCACGAGCCCGGAAGAAGCGGCCGATCCCGACGCCTGATACTGATAGCTGTACCTCGAATCCATCGCTTTCGCACCCTCCATCGCACCGATTTGGGCCCTCCATCCGCTGGCGCAACGCTCCTCCACGTTGTTACCCGATTTTTTTGATCCGACACACCGCTTGGAGATCGACGGGCGGTTGAGTGTCCGATCATGTGACTCGATCGCTCATCGTGCCGGAACCCTCGTACGAATTGTTGTGTCGGTATCGTTTTAATCTTAGTTTCACCTGAATGTCTGTCGATTCTGGTGGTAATACGTATTTACTGTGGTCGATCTCACCCTCGAGTTGATTTCGTAGCAAAGTTCCAGGAGCCATCGGCGGGCCAGCAGTCGGAATACAGGATTTCAAGAAATTCTTATTATAATAGTATTTAACTACTCAATCTTGTATGTCTTATTCAGAAAAGAATTACAATCTGTAAATTTTAACTATATTTAATGCGAAAGTTTATACTGGCAGTCTCATATTACCTAAACTGCATGGCACGCGAATCTGCGGTACTGGACGACGGCTTATCGGCCGATTCTGACGCCGAGGAGGACGATATCGACGGTAATAGAGGATTACTTGGCCGACGATCGTACATGAAACTGGCAGGCACCGCGACTGCGGGGGCCGCGCTGGCGGGAACCGGAGTTGCTGATGAAGGGTACGACGAGATACCGGCCAGCGGGCAGGTCATCCGCATCGGCCAGGGAGAGACCTACGAGAACAAATTGTTCGACCTGACAAACGGCAACAGCGTTCTGCTGCTCGTCGAGGGTGGCAACTCCACGATCCGAAACGTTGGTTTCAAAGGATTGCATCGTGGGGATGCGTTTATGATCTCGATCACCGCTCCGAGCGGTGACGTACTGATCGAAAACGTCTATCTCGGTGATGGATCGACCAAGGAAGGCGAGAGCTTCGTCCACGGCCCCGGAGCGGTGTTCTACCACCGTGGCTCGGGCTGTGACGTCACGTTTCGGTACTGTAACGTCCAGGGCTGGCCCAACAACGGCTTTTACTGTTCGAACACCGCCTACGGTGGCTCGGTCCGCTTTGAAAACTGCTACGGCAAAAATAACGGCGTCTCGACGTTTCGCGTCGCTTCCGGCGACGACGTGATCAAAAACTGCGTCGCCTACAACGACGACACCGATTATGGCCCCGGTTGGGGTGGGTACGTCGAAGATTCCGGTCGTCCCGTCTGGGTCTGGCCCGGCGACACCGTCAGTATCGAAGACACACACTTCGCCGCAGGCTCATACCCCTATGCGATGGTCCTCCGCGGCAACGGACGCGCACGGATGGACGGTGGCGCAATCGACGGCAACGTCCAGGGCACCGGCCTCCAGCGCTCGAGTGTCTCGGGTTCGGCCGATCTCTCGATCCCTGAGGGGGTCCCGACTTCCGCTGAGGAAGCAGCAAGCGGCGGTTCCGATGCTGGTAACGGTGACGCGGATGAGCCCGACGAAGACGACGACCTCGAGAACGTCATCCTCTTCGATGGCGACTCCTCGGGAGTCACCCGATACGAGTTCGACGTCTCGGGCGATGTCGAGCCCTCGACCGACGAAGGGGCAACCATCGACGACGAGACCGAAGCCGGCGATGGGGTCGCCCACGGCGTCGTCGCCGACTGGAAAGATGCCTTCCGATTTTCAGGCGACCTCGAGCAGTTGACCGTTGATGGCCCCGCGACAGTCTTGCTCAACGGCGAGGAAATCGACCCCGCAGAGTACGGTGAGGAGCTCCCACACGTCCTCGAGGTCGACGGACGTGGTACGCCGACGAACTTCGAGATCACCGTCGAGGGGGCGATCGAACTCGACTCTGAGGACGATCCCGAAGAAGAAGCGACGACCATCTCGGGGTCGACCGTCCAGAGTTCGGTGACGAACTCGACACAGGTGTTTCACTTTTCCGGAGCAGTTACCGACATCACGTTCACCGAGGGTGAGGCGGCGGTGTTCGTCGACGACGAGGAGATCGATCCAACCGAGTACGGCGACACTGAACTGCTCCCACACGCGCTGGTGATCGACGGCACCGAGACCGACGAGCCGAGTACCTACTCCTTCGAGGTCAGCGGCGTCGTCGTCAAATCCGACTACCGTGACGCATCGATCGACGACGACGATGTCATCGAGGACGGTGCCGTCCGCGGCGGTGTCACGGGCTGGCTCGATGCCTACTGGTTCAGCGGCAACGTCGAGGACTATACGATCGCCGGTGACGCGACGATCGACGTCCAGTACAACGCTCGAGAGCAGTAGCTGGCGCTCGAGTGGTTTCGTTCGAGGCTCCCGTGTGGGAACAGTAAGCTGGCACGCGAACTGCTCCGGTATTGGATGACGGTCGTCGGGAGCCAGATTGGTCTAGGAGAGCGGGAGGTAAAAGCCTTCTCGGATCGACTATCCCGTCGTATTTTTCTCCAAATTGATAAACGATAGCGGCAGTCGAGTATGAATTAATGGTTGCGTTTGATATACGCGGGGAATAGATCGGACGCTTTATACGTGGTTGATCAGTCGATTCGAGAGAGCTTCCCGTCGACGGACCGTTCGCGTTTTCGGTTGGTGATGACGTGGACAAGCGAGAGTACCAGAAACGCGGCGACGACACCGCCGGCTATGCTAGCCGTTGGCACTGCCGTCATCGGTGGGACGCCGAGGACGGCCGCGCTAACCGACATCGCGCCGACCACGCTGAGCCCCGCATACCAGCGGTCCCACCGATCCTGTTTGTGGGTATCGGTATCGAGGTACATCATCAGTAGATCCGCGTTGTCGGCGAGGGCGATCAACCCACGGTCTTGATCGTATTCGACGATACCTGCATCGTCCATCTTCGGAAGATGGGTCTGATACAGGGCGACGTAGACGCGCTTTCGCTGGTCAGAGCTCAATGCGTTGATGTCCGTATCGTTTTCCCACGCCGCGATCTGTTCGGCGAGTTCACCGAGTGTAACCGTATCGTCGGCCTCGAGCAAGTACGCGAGAACTTCGCGACGGCGTCGGTTTTTCAGCAGTTCGAAAATAACGTCCTTCGAAAGTCCATCGTCACGTTCTGTCTCAGAAACAGACGACGCGAGTTCGTCGGGAAGGGAGGTATCGATCGAGGACATTAGCAGGCCACCCCGAACGGCAGTCGTTCGGTCAGTGACGGGCCGGTGTTTCGTCGTCCGTAACGGGGTTTACCAGCCCGTCGAACCGACCGTAATCGCGGGACACTCCAATGGCGGTTCGCAGTCACTATTGACACACCAAGTTGTACACCAACAGAGACGCTCTTAAACGCCGCCACGTTTTGCACCGGCTGCAAAGCCAGTACGGGTTGGCTTCCGGCCCGAACCGATAGCCGCGGTCGGGACATTGATTGTACGCTACTGTCGGCTCGGCGTCGACTGTATCGTTCGATTGTGTCCCGATACGTAAGCCGTACGCGTGAGGGTGGGTCGGGCGACGATACGGTGTCGGCATCCGAAATGTAAGTCGGCAACACGGCACTTGTTCGAGACCTTTGACTGTACCGACATAAAATCGGCCGTCAGTTCGTGCTGGAAATATGATTTTACGCGATGAATTGCCGATTTACGTCGTAATACGATCGGAACGATAGGGAGTGTTCATGTGGCGAGTTCACGTCGCTCACAGTGGGTCAAGGTGGTCGTTTCGATCGCCTTCGCCCGGACGGACCGATGGGACACGGTCTCGACACGAACGCAACCGCCTCGAGCGGGCGGGTGGGACGTCATAGGGACCGTTGTAGTCACGCATCACCAATCGCCTGCCACAGGGTCGGCGATCGGTGGTCCACTGGTACAACAGTCTCCCACTGTCGATCGTCCTTTTTCTCACAGTAGTAGTCGGTTGGTCCACTCCAATTGATACTGCCTGACGTCCGTCGTGAATCGCCGCCACGGGGTGGCGATCAGACAGTTCCGTCCGATAGTATGAGACGGAGTAGGGTCGGCCCGGTGCCCGCACGTGTACTCATCGCCGGACAGTACCGTCGTCGGTAAGTCGGAGTTTCCCGCGGAAACCATGTTAACCCCTTACAGTGTCGGCACGGGTTCGGTCAGCTACTGATGACGCAGTCCATCATCGATCACGCTGAAACCGAGTCCCGAGAGCGGGACGTCGAGCTGTGTCCCGACTGCGAAACCGATACTATCGTTCACGATCCAGATCGCGGCGAGCGTGTCTGTTCGGAGTGTGGGCTGGTCCTGACGGAAGATCCTATCGACTACGGCCCGGAATGGCGGGCGTTCAACGCCAAAGAACACGACGAACTGTCGCGGGTCGGTGCCCCCCTGACCCAATCGATGCACGACCGCGGACTGACGACGACGATCGACTGGCGAAATCGGGACGCAAACGGCCACTCGATGTCCGCCGACAAACACGGGCAGTTGCATCGACTCCGAATCTGGCAGGAACGCATCCGGACGAAAAACGCCGGCGAACGAAACCTAAAATACGCTCTCTCGGAGATCGACCGCATGGTCAGTGCCCTCGGGGTACCGCGCCCAGTCAAAGAGACTGCAAGCGTCATCTACCGTCGGGCGCTCGAGGCCGATCTCATCCGCGGGCGATCCATCGAGGGCGTTGCGACGAGCGCGCTGTATACCGCCTGTCGTAAGGAGGGCATTCCCCGAAGCTTAGAGGAAGTTACCTCGGTATCACGGGTCGACCAGCGCGAGATCGGCCGGACGTATCGATATATCGCAGACGAACTCGGTATCAACTTAGAGCCGACGAATCCGAGACAGTTTGTCCCACGGTTTTGCTCGGAACTCGACGTTGACAAGGACGTCGAGACGCTTGCCGTCGAGATTATCGACCAGACGACAGAACAGGGGCTTCATTCGGGCAAATCACCGACGGGCTTTGCCGCCGCTGCGATCTACGCCGCCGGCTTACTCCAGGACGAAACGATCCCACAGCGGGCCGTCGCCGAAACCGCACAGACGACCGTCGTCACCGTCCGCAACCGGTATCGGGAACAACTCGAGGCGATCGACCGAACGCCGGCTACATGATCGATCGTTCGTCCTCGCCGTAGACGTCTTCGTCGATCAACGCATGCAGGTTCGCGTACGGGACAAAGGCGAGAAACTCGTCGTCTTCGTCGTATAACTCGAGTCCGTTTTCTATCTGGTCGTACCGCTCACAGACGATCTGTCCTTCGGGCAAGAGCGCACGGAACATACGATTGCGTACGCGCTCTGTACGGATATAGATTGAACCACTATGGTTGGAGATGAGTATCTCTGGGATCTAATCTACTGAGTAATTACGACCTGTCCTGCGGCTGTGTCGTGTCGTGTGCGAAACAGTTCACCTCTAACGTCATACCTTAGAGTGTCTATTTTGTGAAAAATAGTTTCGACGCTCGATTCCCTCGCTGGCGGTGTCCACTCCCTGGCCTATCGTGGAGACATCGGCAACCGCTCCCAATCGATATCGGCGTCGGGATCGTAGTAGGGTTGATAACGATCGGTCCGGCCATAGCGGTAGATCGCCTTTGGAAATCCAGCCCCGGTAATACGGGTCCACTCGGGAGCCAGACACCCCATCGTCAGATAGCAATCCCGGATCTGACACCGCAGATGCACGTCAATCGCGTCTCGAAATTCTGCCGGTGATTGCGGCGGGACTGGCATATGTTGAATCCGAGCATCGGGCTCGCGCTCGAGTGGTTCGTCGTGATCGGTGATCGTCTCGCCGTCTGGCCCGTGAACCATCCCATAGAGTGGGCCAACGGCCTCGATATCGAACAACTCGCTGATCTCGTACTCCTGGTCGGCTGCCAGTCGACCGATCGTTGCCCAAAAGCCCTGTTCGGTCGGGTCGGCTTCCGGATCAAATTCCGCCTCGAGATCGACCGACTCGAGCAACTCCGTTACCGCTGCTGAATCGACCTCGAGATAGAGATTCTGGCAGTAAAACAGGTTCTTGCCGCCCGTGAGGCCGAATAGCTCCCGAAGCGAGGCGGGCGTATTCGCCGCCAACAACGTCTTGATTCCACCAAAGGCGTCTGCATCTACTCCGACGTCCAGTGGCGGTTCGATCACCGCCTCGACAGCCTCATCGTAGTGGCTCGCACACTGCTGGTGGAACTCGCCGAGATATTCCATCCACTCGTCGGTCTCGAGTGACTCGAGAACCTGCCGCGTGGCTTCGATGC
>LKMM01000042.1 GCA_001563885.1 Natrialbaceae archaeon B1-Br10_E2g27 | reverse complement strand
TGTTCCGACGCGCCGCTTTCATCGCTCCTGCGTCGAGGGCGGTCAGTTCGGTGCCGTCGAGTCTGATCTCGCCCTCGGTCGGTTCGGTCAACCGATTGATACAGCGGATGAACGTCGACTTCCCGGCCCCGCTTGGACCGATCATGGCGACGATTTCGTTTCCGTCGACGGTCGTTGAGACGCCTTGCAGCGCCTCGTCTCCCGTCGGATACACTTTCCGTAGGTCAGTGACTTCGAGCATTGTATGGATAGCTAGACTGGTTTCAGGGTCCGCTACAGGTCCTCTTCGTCGTACTCGACTTCGTTGAACTCCTGGTTGATCATCACGTCCTGCCAGTGGTTGACGTAGTCGACCTCGACGTACTGTGGGTAGCCGGCCTCCTCGCCGTAGGTAGTCCCCGACCAGTCGGTGTTGAGCCAGGTCTCACGGGCTCCCTCGACGATCTCCTCGTGGAGGTTATATCGGTAGCCGATGGGCCCTGGCGGGAACGGGTCCGCTGCCCAGACGATCTTGAAATCGTCCCAGCTAATGTCGTCGACGGCGTCGATGGTCTGTTCGATGCACGTACTGCAGATCGGTCCACAGTCGTAGTCGCCGTAGGCGATCCCGCGAGCAGACTGTTCGTGACCACCCGACATCTCGGGGTCGTAGTTCTCCCCGACGGTCAGGCCGAACTCCGAGTTGAATAGCGCCGCAGGAGCCTGGTGACCCGAGTTCGAGGAGGTCTCGGTGTGGACCGCCCGGTGGTCCGCGAAGTCCTCGACGCTCTGGACCTCGTCCATGTCCGCACGGGTAATCGCTAGCAGTCGGTAGCCGAACTGGCCGTCGCCTTCGACGCCCATTGCCATCGGGATCATCCCAGCCATGTTGACGCCGAAGGGAGTGTTGCCCGTCGCGAAGTTCGCGATGTGAATCCGCTCGGAGCGCATCCCCTCGACGACCGCCGCGTAGCTGTCGATCGTCTGGAACTCGACGTCGCGACCCGTTTCGGCCTCGAGTTTCTCGATCATCGGCTCTAAGATGTCGCGGTACGCCGACTCGCTGTCTTCGCGAGGGAGCTCCGCGTAGACGATCGGATCCGGGTCGATCCACTCCGAAGAGTCATCCGGGCGCTCGCGCGGTTCAGTTCCGTAGACGGCCTCGGTATTGCCGCGGTCGCCCATGTTCTCGAGGTCGAAGTCGCTCCCACGTACGTAGTCGTTCTCGTAGATGAGCCCACCGAGGTAATTGTTGTTCTCCCAGTCTGGGTTCTCCGGGTCGAAATCCGTCGAGAGCATCGGGTCGTCTGGTTCGCCACCGTTGCCATCGTCACCGTCGAGACCGGCCCCGGCCTGGCTCCCATCGTCGTCATCGCCCAGACACCCCGCCAGAGTTGCCGTTCCGATAACGCCGCCTGCCAGTACGAATTCGCGTCTCGACGCTTCTCTACCGAAACCTGGCTGTTGGTTCGCCATCACCAGTTGGTCCGCACGCTTCCCTAAATACTTCTTATATTTCTTATATGTTTGTGAGGTTGTACGGGCGTACGGCTCCCATGAGATACCCGCGTAACTGACGGACAGATAGCAGGGTAGAGGAGTATATAGCCGACAGTATCTCACCGACCCTATTATGCGATATACTGCTACAAGAGCGCCTGAAAACCCAATTTTGAAATCTGTAGGGAGCGAGTGTTAGCTGTGATACGGAACCGATTACTCCGGCGCGACCCGGCCGAACCACCCGGGTTCAACCGGGCAGCGATTCCCGATGAGCCGAGCAACCGGGCCCTCAGTATAGACGGGAACACGTTTTACTGCCGAACGGTCGCCTCCCCCGACGGGGAGTGGATACTCGCGTTCGGGCGACGGGGAGACCGAGCCACGTCACAGGCGTTTCGGATCCAAAACGGAACGGTCGTCGACCGACGGGCAGTGTCGCGGCCAACCCACGGCGCGATTGCAGCCGACGGAACAGCGGCGCTCGTCTCCGGGACCGGACCGTCCGACGTTGGTGGCTCCCTCGAGGTCTTCGACGGAGAAACGACCTATCTTACGCGGCAGTTCGACGCGACCACTGGCCCCCCGGCGATCCGTGCCGACGGGTCGCTCGTCGCCGTCTCGACGCGCCCGCCGGCGTCGACTGTAACCCTGTTTGACGTCCGGGCGGACAGAGCGGTGACCGCACAGACGGTTCCCCGCCGAACACCGCGAGTACTTGGGTTTCACGGCGACGACGAGTACCTCTACGTCGGGATTCGCTCGAACAGCGATCCGTACGTTGCGATCGACGACGACGGAGCGGTCGCCTGGGGAAGCGATCGATTTCGAGCGAGTCAGCCACTCCGGGCACACCTCGAGTCGCTGGCCGGGACGCTCCGTTCCTGACCGATCGAACGAGTGAGTTGCGAGCAGTGCTATCGAAAGGTTCAGTTCCAGACCAAAATCCGACCACCCCCAACACGGTAGTTATCAAATAATACAATATCGATACGCCCCCACCTCAGAAGGAGCCGGTCTACGAGCGGTCGTCGAGATCGAGATAACGATTCTCCAGCCGGTCCACAATCGAACCGAATGCGACCGAATTCCGCTTTTAGGCAGCCCAAACGGTCGTCTTTCCTATCGACCTCTGTCAGAGTGCACCGACCTGTTTCGTGTCTGCTTTGTCATCGACACGCAGTTTCGACCTCCGCTAACGAACCACTACATTGTTTTTAAGTCACAATATTGCAATGGGGGAAAACAGAACAATACGCTTACAGTAGCGCGCACACGTCTCGTCGTCGGACTCGCTCGAGCGATGCCGTTTCCCCGAACAATCAGTCGGGGTTTCGCTGTGGGTCGAAGCCGGGGTAGTCCGTGAGGAGCGTTTCGCCCCGCTCGCCGACGACATCGTGGAGGCGCTCGAGTTCCGTCACCGCGTCGTCGTGCTCGTCGACCCGCAAGTCGTGATGGAGCCGTGGGGAGTCCGGATCGAACACCGCGAGGGCGCTGCTCCGGGCCCTGGGACCGCGATTATCGCCACCGGCGTCCTCACCGGCACGGAGGGCCCGACAAAGACGGTCGTCGAGAGGCCTTCCCGTCGTCGATTCGAACGCCTCGAGCATCGCCTCGAGCACGCCGGGGCCCTCGAGTAAGTTACCGGCGACGGTACACCCTTCGCCGATACGGTGGCCGGCCCACTCGAGGCAGTCGGCACCCGTATGGGCACTTGCAACGGCGTCGGCATCGACGGCGTGGAGCTGCCTGACCGATGCTCGGTCGGCTGCTGCGACCTGTGTCTCGATCGCCTCGTCAGCCGAAACACCCCGCTCGAGGGCCCGTGTCGTGTAGATTCCGAGCGGCGTGCTCGTCGTCGCCTGTGTACAGACCCCGCCGGCCCGGCAGACGTGCGAGGCAGTCGACCCGACCGCGACCGCGTGGGAGGCGATGGCCACGCCGTGGCAGCCATCGACGGTCGCACAGATCGAGAACGTCATGGGTCGGCCCGTGGCTCTCCCGTCTCAGTTCGTGGCTCGCCCATCTCGTCGACGGAGAGGTGACAGGAAATCTGGTGTGTTCCATCGCCGTCAATAGGGTCGAGGCCCGGCTCTTCCCGTTCGCAGGTCCCATCGAGCTTCTTCGGACAGCGGGTGTGGAACGAACAGCCGGTCGGCGGATCGATCGGACTCGGAACGGTGCCCTCGAGGAGGATTCGATCTGGCTGGCGGTCAGGTGTCGAGTGGGGCACCGCCGAGAGAAGACTCTCCGTGTAGGGGTGATACGGTGGCGAGAACACCCGTTCGGTGGGGCCGAGTTCAGCGACTTTTCCGAGGTACATCACCGCGACGCGATCACAGATGTGACGGACGACGCTGATGTTGTGTGAAATAAACAGATACGAGAGGTCGAACTCGTCTTGAATGTCCGCGAGCAGGTTGAGGATCTGTGCCTGGACGGAGACGTCGAGTGCACTTACCGGCTCGTCACAGACGATGAGCTTCGGTTCGACCGCGAGCGCGTTCGCGATGGCAATCCGCTGTTGTTGGCCCCCGGAGAACTGGTGGGGATACTTATCGATGTCACCGGCCTGCAGTCCGACGCGCTCGAGCAACTCTTCGATCCGAGAGCGTTTCTCGTCGCCAGTGGCGATGCCGTGTTTTTTCATCCCTCGACCGATAATCTGCCCGACAGTCTTTCGCGGGTTGAGCGAACTCTTCGGGTCCTGGAAAATGATCTGCATCTCCTGGCGGAGACTCCGCATCTCCGAGCTTCCGAGTTCGTGAAGCGGGTGCCCATCGAAGTAGACCTCGCCGTCGGTCGGCTCGAGCAACTGCATGACCGTCCGTGCCACCGTAGATTTCCCACACCCACTCTCGCCGACGAGTCCGAGAGTCTCCCCCCGGTTGATCGTAAAGCTCACGCCGTCGACTGCCTTGACGTACCGTCGCTCGAGACTCAGCCCCCCACCGTCGGTCCGGGTGAGCGAGAGGTTCCCGAAGAAGCCGTCGCCTGCTGAGAAATGTTTCTTGAGCCCGTTTACCTCGAGCAGCGATTCGGTGGTCGTCGTTCGCTGGCGGCGCTCGTCGGTGCCGTTTCTGGCCGGCTCCGAAAGATCGAGGTCGGCCGCTCTGAGACACGCTACCTGTGAGTCTGTAGACCTGTTGGAGACGGCCTCGAGTGCCGGATCAGGGCCGGCCCGACACTCCTCGGTGGCGTGGGCACAGCGGTCGGCGAAGTTACAGCCATCAGGAAGCGCCTTCGGATCCGGCATCGACCCCGGAAGGGAGTAAAGCCGCTCGAGGTCGTCGTCGACCGACGGGATCGAGTCGATAAGCGCGCGTGTGTAGGGGTGTCGTGGCTGTTCGAACACGTCCTCGACGCGACCCGTCTCGATGAGGTTTCCGGCGTACATCACGCCGACGCGGTCACAGGTCTGGGCGACGACGCCTAAGTTGTGCGTAATCATGAGAATTGACACGCCACGGCGTTCCCGAAGGTCGTTCAGTAACTCGAGGATTTTCGCCTGCGTCGTCACATCGAGTGCCGTCGTCGGCTCGTCGGCGATGATGAGATCCGGTTCGCAGGCGAGTCCAATCGCGATCAGGACGCGCTGGCGCATCCCGCCGGAGAACTCGTGAGGATACTCGTCTATCCGCGACTGCGGGTCCGGAATCTCGACTTCCCGCATCGACTCGATGGCGATTTCTCTGGCTTCAGCCTTATCGACGTCTTGGTGGAGTCGAATCGTCTCGATGATCTGTCTGCCGACCGTAAGGACGGGATTCAGCGAGGTCATCGGATCCTGTGGGATAAGCGTAATCCGGTTTCCACGGATACCTTGCATCTCCTTTTCTGTGCGTTCGAGCAAGTCTTCGCCGTCGAACGTAACAGCTCCGGAGACGATCTCACCCGGGTACGGAATCAGCCGGAGGATCGACGTCGCCGTCACGCTCTTTCCAGCACCCGACTCGCCGACGAGCCCCATCACTTCACCCTGCTCGAGGGCAAAAGAGACATCGTTGACGGCGGTGACAGTGCCACCTTCGGTACGGAACTCTGTGCGGAGCGATTCGACCGACAGCAACGGATCGGTAGATGTGGATCTCATTCGATAATCTCCCCCTTTGGATCGAGGACGTCACGAAGGCCATCGCCGAGGAGGTTGAAGCCGATCACGGCGATAGCGATCGCCAGGGCGGGGAAGAAGACGAGCCACGGGGCATCACCCATAAACGCCCACCCCTGGTTGATCATCAGCCCCCACGATGGGGTCGGCGGCTGAACACCGAGGCCGAGAAACGACAGGCTCGCCTCGAGCAACATCGTGAACGCGATGTTGATCGATGCCTGGACGAGCAACGGCCCCACACAGTTTGGGAGGACCTCCCTGAAAATGATGTACCTGTCGCTTTCGCCACGGGCGATGGCTGCTTCAACGTACGATTCGTTACGAACCGAGAGCGCAGCGCTGCGTGCAACCCTGGCGATAAAGGGCGTATAAACGAGCGCCAGTGCGATAATAACGTTGTTTAAGCTTGGCTCTAAGACGGCAACAATCGTCAACGCCAGTAAGATCGGTGGGAACGACATCATCGCGTCCATCGCCCGCATCAACCCTTCGTCGATTTTTCCCTGATAGTAACCCGCGACAACGCCGATTGTCGTCCCCATAATCATGGCGGCGCTGATCGAGGTGAACCCGACGTACAGCGATATCTGCGTGCCGAACATTACCCGACTGAGGATGTCTCTGCCGAGGTCGTCTGTCCCCATCGGATGCTCGAGCGACGGTGCAAGCTCACGATCCGGAATGTTGGTGGCCTCCGGATCGTGTGGGGCGATCACCGGGGCGAACAGGGCCGTGAGGACGAGTCCAAGGATGATCAACAGGCCGATCATCGCCTTCTGGTTGCGACGGAACTGCCGGAGGAATCGACCGTAGTGGGCCTTCTTCTCTTCCGTCATGGAAAAACGGCCGGTCGACACTACTTCTCACCCCCGTACCGAATGCGTGGATCGACGTACGCGTAAAACGCGTCCGCGAGGAAATTCGAGACCATGTAGATGAGTGCGATCACAATGATACACCCCTGCAAAAGCGGGATGTCCCGGTTCTCGATCGCCGTCAGCGTAAGCCGGCCGATCCCCGGCCAGGAGAAGACCTCCTCTAAGACGACGACGCCGCCGAAAGCGTAGCTAAACTGGAACGCAATGACCGTGATCACCGGGATTGCCGCGTTTTTCAGCGCGTGTCGCAGGACAACGGTCTGCTCGCTGAGCCCCTTTGCCCGGGCGAACTCGACGTAATCTTCGCTCAGTTCGTCGATCATACTCGAGCGTGTCATCCGCATGATGTAGGCAGTGAGTGCTACGCCCATCGCACCCGCTGGCAGGATCAGATAGTGGAGTGCAGCGATTGGATCTTCCGCCGGCGAAACGTATCCACGCGTCGGAAACGCACCGAGGTTGAGCGCGAACACGAAAATAAACACGAGCCCCCAGAGAAAGATCGGCAACGAGAGACCAATAAACGCAAGCATCGATGCGGTGAGGTCTGCCGGCGTGTTCTTTCGCACTGCGGCGATAATCCCGAGCGGAATTGAGAGCGTCACCGAGACGATCGTCGCCGAGATGGCGAGCAACAGCGACCGCGGCAGACGGATTGCGATCTGCTCGGCAACTGGCGTGTTGTACCGAAGCGACATTCCCATGTCCCCTCGAGCCAGTCCGACGATCCAATCGACGTACTGGACGTAAAGCGGCTGGTTGAGGCCGAGTTGTGTCTCGAGTTGTGCGAGCGATTCTTCGGTGGCGTTCGGCCCGAGGATCAACAGTGCAACGTTGCCGGGGAGAACGTTCGTAAGCCCGAAGGTAATGAGCGTGACCAGAAACAACGTGACAGCCATAAACCCAAGCCGCTTGACCAGATAGCTAGCGAACGCCATTTATTCGTGATTTGAGATGTCCGTAATCATTTGAATATTGGCAGTTGAATCGGGGTGTGAACTTACTCGAGCCAGGTCTCTTCGAACCGGAACGTCGAACCATCAGGAGACATAACCTCGCCCTGGAAGTTTCTCGTACTGGCCATCAGTGTTGGCGTCCAGTACAGCAAGATGTGTCCGGAGCGGCGTTCCTGGAGCATTTCAGCGGCTTCGTGGTACAGCGGCGCACGCTCTTCCATCTCGTAGGACTGACGTGCATCCTCGATAAGCGCGTCGTACTCTTCGTCTTCCCAGCCAGTAAAGAAAAACGCCCCTTCGGAGTGGAACGGACGGTGAAAGCCGGCATCAGGGAACCAAAGCGCCAGATACGAACTCGTCGTTGCCTCGAAATTTTGCTCTTCGAAGACGTCACCGAGCCAGTTACTCCAGGTAATCAGCTGGATGTTGAGGTCGATTCCGACCTCCGAAACCTGCGATTCGATGATTTCTGCAGCCGTGACCTGATCGTTGTACTGTTCGGGAATCTGGAAGCTCACCTCGAACCCGTCCGGGTAGCCAGCGGCTTCTAAGTGCTCCTGGGCTTTCTCGAGGTCCTGTTCACGGGGCTCGAGGGTCGGATGCTCCCACTCGCTGTCGGGTGCGGCGGGACTGGCAGCGACCTGTCCCTGACCGTATAGGGCCCCCTCCATGACTTCTTTTTTGTCGATTGCATAATCGAGGGCGAGTCGAGCGTCGATGTCGTCGAACGGTTCCTCGTTGCAGTTGACGCCGAGGTAGACGAGCGACTGGGGAAACCGGTTGACGAAGTCGATGTCCGGATCGTCCTCGAGTTCGCCGGCGTGGCGTGGTGGGACGTCGTTGATGAAATCGACCTCGCCAGCGTTGAACGTGTTGAGCCGGTTGTCGTTGTCCGGTATTTCGTTTTTTACGACCCGGTCGAGGTACGGAAGTTCGTCGTCCCAGTAGTCCTCAAACCGTGTCATCACGAACTCGGAGTCGACCTCCATGCTCTCGAACTGGAAGGGGCCGGTACCGATCGGTTCGGATATGGAACTCTCTTCTGCGAGCGATGCAGGGAGGATGTGCATGTCCGAGGTTGCCATCCGTGACAGCATCGGCGCGAACGGTTCGCTGAGTTCCATCTCGAACGTGTAATCGTCGACGGGGTCCATCGACTCGACCATCTCCATGTAATCGGCCGCGACGCCACCCAGTTCTTCGATTCGCGTAAACGACGCGTAGACGTCTTCAGCTGTGAACTCGCTTCCGTCGTGAAACGACACCCCCTCTCGAAGATCGAAGGTCAACACCGTATTATCCTCCGAACTCTCCCAGGATTCGGCCAGCAGTGGCTCGAACTCGTAGTCCCAGTTGACTCTGATGAGTCCCTGGGTTACGCTCTCGAGGACACGGGCGGTCGCTGCTGCACTCTCGAGGTGCGGATCGAGACTCTGTACCGGGACGCTCCCGCCCCACTGGAGTTCACCACCGCTGACTGGATCCCCGCTGGATTCGCTCGCTTCGGCCTGGGATTCGCTGCCGCCATCCCCGAAACACCCCGCTAGCACTACTGGCACACCGGCCGCACCGACTCGAAGTAGGTGCCGTCGCGTTGGCTGTCCATCCGCTGGAGGAGCATCTTGTTGACTATCGTTTCCCGACATTCCGAGTGTCTCGATGAACGCATATGTAATAAGCCTTCGTATGATGGGGTTTTTGTGCTTATATTGGCTATATAACTAAACATATGCCAATTGACTGACGAGGTACACTCGTCCGTGTGATCGGTGCTTACGTCGCTGCGAGGTCGCCGAGTGCGCCAGCCAACACCGTCACCGCGGTTGTGCAGTCTTCCCAGTCCGTCCACTCTCTGGGGTTGTGAGACACCCCCGCTACGGACGGGGCAAAAAGCAAGCCCGCATCGGTCACCCTCGAGACGGTCATCGTATCGTGGGCCGCCCCAGAATGCATCGAGACTGCCTCGACCCCGACGGCATCACTCGCCGACCGAAGCGCGTTCTGACAACGCTCGGCCATCGTTTCGGGAGCGACATCGTAGGGACGGACAAGTTCAACCTCGATCGGCCGGTCGCGTTCGACCGTACGAGCGCTATCCTCGAGTGTCGCGACGAGTGTCTCGATCGATTGCTGTGTGACGTCGCGTACGTCGACGCCGAGACGGACCTCACCTGGGATGACGTTGGTTGCGTTCGGTGAGACATCGAGTTGCCCAACGGTTGCGACGGCCGTAGACGATCGCTCCTCGACGTGGCGACGTACGGCCGACTCGAGGTCGAGGACGATGTCGCTGGCCGCAGCGAGCGCGTCGGCCCGGGTGTTCATCGGGGTCGACCCCGCGTGGTTCGCCTCACCCGAGAGTTCGAGATAGCAGTGAGTGATTCCAGAGATCGTCGAGACGACACCGACGGCGGCCTCGCGGCGTTCGAGCGTCCGCCCCTGTTCGACGTGCAACTCGAGCCACGCATCCCACTCGCTCGCGTCGACGCGTCCCTCGCCTCGAAAGCCGATTCGCTCGAGTGACGTTTCGAGGTCCGTCCCGGCGTCGTCTTCGAGCGAAAGTGCCTCCTCGACGTCGATCCGGTCGGTCGCAACCGATGAACCGAGGAGTCCGTTCCCGAACCGTCCACCCTCTTCCTCGGTGAAACAGACGACGTCGACCGGCCGTCGGAGATTGCAGTCTGCGTCCTGGAGCGTCCGGACCGCCTCGAGTCCGCCGTAGACGCCGAGTGGCCCATCGAAGATCCCGCCACGTGGGACCGAGTCGAGGTGACTTCCGGTCGCGATCGGTTGGGCAGATGGATCGGCGCTATCGGGTGTCCACCGGCCGACGACCGTTCCGACTGCGTCGACGGTAACGTCCAGCCCTGCGTCTTCGAACCGGCCGACCAGTCGCTTGCGTGCATCCCGGTTGGCATCGGTACCAGTGAGTGCGGTTCGACCGTGGCCATCTACGGCCTCGAGCGCGCCGAATTGGGCGTTTGCCTCGAGGTCACGACGGAGCCGTCTCTGTGTGGCTTGCATACTCTCACCGAGAGAGTCGATTCAGGCCTTATAAACGTATGGGTGATGGATCGTGGTATCGTCGGCGAACAGTGTTCGTGATATGCGAACGGTTAAGCAATCGCCTCTCGTCTCACATCCATGAACGACGACCACTCACCCCGGACTCTCGAGACGGTGACCCGGGCGTGTCGCGTGATCGAGGCCCTAGAAGAACTGGGCGGGGCCGGCGTGACCGAACTCGCTGACCACCTGGGACTGTCGAAAAGCTCGACCCACTCGTATCTCGCAACGCTCAGAGAACAGCAGTTCGTGGTCAAATCCGGCGATACCTACGAACTCGGCCTCGAGTTTCTCTATCTCGGAACCGCAGTTCGGCACAACCACGACCTCTACCGACACGGAAGCGAAGAAATCGAGAGGTTGGCCGATGAGACCGGCGAGTACGTACACCTGATGGCTGAACAACACGGACTCGAACGGAACGTATACAAGGTTGCCGGGGAGAACGCGGTCGGAGCGGAGTACCACGCGCGCAAACAACAGCGGGCAGATTACCTCCACTTCAGTTCCACAGGAAAAGCCGTTCTCGCACAGCTCGAGACGGGCCGACTCGAGCGGATTCTCGATCAGTACGGCCTCGTCGAACGGACCGAGCACACGATCACTGATCGGGAACGTCTCTACGACGAACTTCAGCGTGTTCGAGAACGGGGGTATGCGGTGAACGACGAAGAGGAGATTCAGGGAATTCGTGCGGTCGGTGCTCCGGTCGTCGATTCAGACGGAACGGTGCTTGGTGCGGTGAGCGTCTCGGGTCCGAAAAGTCGGTTCGACGGGGAATTGTTCAACGAGGAGTTGCCCGAAGCAGTCATCGGGAGTGCGAACGTCATCGAGGCGAACGTCAATATGTCGTCGGCTACCCGATCGCTGTAAAAAACACTGACCACCCAGGCCGGTGTATTCGACAAACCTGTATGGCACGTCTCACCACCGTAAGACGGCGGGTTCGGAGATGCTGTTCGCATTTCGATAACCCTCAGACGAGTAATACCCAGCACGGACCAATACCGATAGGCGACGTCTCGCCTCAGTGCCCGTGGAGGGACAGTGATCACCGATACACCGGTCATACTGCCGGTAGAATCACTCATCAGTATCAGAGGTAGTTGGCTACTCAGAATCCAGCGACAGTACCGGACAAAAATCAAGAAGTTACAGTAGTACTATTGTAATAATGGTCACACACCAGGCAGTGCGAAGATGCGACGACGGCCGAATGAGTAGCCCCAGCACGGTTCATGCCGGCTTATAAGTCTCCTTACTAGTATCGGACTTGGATAGTAACTATATTACTTCTGACTATAGTAGTAGAATGATGAGTTGAGGATATGAAATCCAATATTTTTGTGACAGTATTACCATTTTAGCGAGATGAACAGCCTATATTGTATAAATCATGTTTTAATTCGCAAGATCACATAACTGTTGATAGCGTAGCTAAGAACTCCAGAGTCCGAACTTATTTCAAAAGTTCGAAATTAAAGTGATACAATCATTTATATTATATATTCACCCTACTCGAGGCGACTGCGAGTTCGTTCGACTCGAGGATCAGTCCACGGTGGCTCTTCGGGACCCTGTCACTCGAACTCGTAACCGGATCGCTTTTTTTGCCGCCACCGCTCCTTCTAGCCGTGTCTGAGTTCGCGTTCGAACTCGAGGTATGTGCCCACCTCGAGGGGA
>LKMM01000041.1 GCA_001563885.1 Natrialbaceae archaeon B1-Br10_E2g27 | reverse complement strand
TGTATCGCCTCGAGATCGTCGTCGGATTCGAGGGTCTCTTCGAACTCGGTGCCGTTACTATCCTCGAACTCGGTGTCGTCGTCATCTTCCGGGCTCAGACTGCCGTCGTCGCCACCGGGAATCGGAATCCCGCCGCCAGCGTCTTCGGTGTAGAAGGGATCGGTTGGGACGTAGACCTGTGGGGAGGGCTCGAACCCTTCAAAGGGGCTGATTCCCTCCGAATCCTCGGTGATCCCGACGACGGTGACGGTCGTTTGCTGGCCACCCTGGAGGACGATGGTCAGTTCGTCCCCGACGGAGACGTTCTCCTCGAACTGGCCGGCGACGGCGGGGTTGATGACGGCCTCGCGCTCGCCGGTTTCGAACTGTCTGCCCTCATCGAGGGTCTCTGGGCGGATATAGGAGGGTCCGGCGGCGACGAGTGCGTCGCTCTGGGGCGATGGCTCGTTCTCGTAGACGAGTGCCTGCGTCGACAGTGGGGCGTAGCCGTAGGCCGCTTCGATCGACTCCGCTCCGGCGAGTACCTCGAGGTCGGCCTCAGTAAATACGGGCTGGGCACCCGCGAGTGGCCCACCTTCGGTCTCTGGCTCGGCGGCCCAGCCATAGAGGTTGCGCTGGTCGTCGGGACTGATGTCGCCGAGGACGCCAGCCTGCAGGCTCGCCCCGAGAGTGACAAAGGCGATGACGGCGGCGATGCCGATCACGATACCGAGTGTCGTCAGTGCCGACCGAAGTTTGTGACCACGGATCGACCGCCAGGACAGCCGCAGATACTCGAGTGGTCCCATCAGTAGCCAGGCCCTCGCTCTGTGGTGGGATCTTCTTCCGTCTCGGGGCCTGCTCGCTCGAGTGACTCGATCCGTTCGATCTTCCCATCGAGGAGGTGGACGATCCGCTCGGCTCGCTTGGCGACGTGGCGTTCGTGAGTGACGACGACCATCGTCGTCCCGGCCTCGTGAAAGCGCTCGAAGAGATCGAGCACGTCGGCTTCGGTCTCGGTGTCGAGATTCCCGGAGGGTTCGTCGGCCAGAACGATCGCCGGATCGTTGACCAGCGCCCGTGCAAGAGCGACTCGCTGGCGTTGCCCACCGGAGAGTTCGTTCGGCAGGTGGTCGGTCCGGTCGCCGAGACCGACCTCCTCGAGCAACTCACGGGCACGTTCGCGTCGCACTCCCCGGCTGGTGCCCTGAAACAGCTGTGGCATTGCGACGTTCTCTATGGCTGTCAGCCGAGGCATCAGGTTGAACGTCTGGAAGACGAAACCGACGGTCGATCCCCGAAGTCGGGTTCGTTCCCGGTCGTCGAGTGTGGCGACGTCCTGGCCGTCGACGACGACGGTCCCGTCGGTCGGCGTGTCGAGACAGCCCACGAGATTCATCACGGTCGATTTGCCCGACCCGCTCGGCCCCATGATCGCCGTATACGACCCACGGGGCACCTCGAGTGAGACGCCATCTAACGCGTGGACGGGCTCGCCGAGCTGGTAGGTCTTCCGGACGTTCTCGAGTGAAACTGCCGTTCCCGTCGTCGCCATACGTCCCCGACCACGCTCGGAGAGAAAAAAGTTCGACCGCTCGAGGGGGTTCGTGCCGCGAAATAATCCGCTGCGTTGATACGTTGGTCGATCGTACACCGGCGCGATGCCAGATGGCCCTCCAGACGATTCTGACTCCGCTGATATTGACTCTAACCCCTCCTCGGATAGCGACACAGACTCCGGCGGCCCAGTCGCTCGAATTCGCGAGGTCGATGGCACCGCCGGCTTACTCAGGGATACGCTCGTGATCGTCGCGGTCGTCTGCCTCATCGGCGCGCTCGCGTTCGGAATCAGTGGGAGTTGGCCGCCGTTTGCAGCCGTCGAAAGCGGGAGTATGGAACCCGGAATCTCTATTGGCGATCTCGTCTTCGTCGTCGCCGAAGACCGGTTTGTCGGTGACGGTGCAGTCGCGGGAACGGGTGTTGTCACCCTCGAGACCGGCCAGGAAACCGGCGAGGAGCGCTTCGGTCAGCCCGGAGACGTCATCGTCTTTGCCCCTGACGGCGACCCGACGGCGACGCCGATTATCCATCGCGCACACTTCTGGGTCGAGGAGGGCGAAAACTGGGTCAACACCAAAGCCGACGAGGAGGCCCTAAACGGCAAAGAGTGTGGGAGTATCGACGCCTGCCCCGCACCGCACGACGGCTTCGTGACGAAAGGCGACGCCAACTCCGCGTACGATCAGGTCGACGACCGTCGGTACGCGGAGACGACCGTCGTCGATCCATCGTGGATCGAGGGCAAAGCATCGGTTCGCGTGCCGTGGCTCGGTCACGTCAGACTCTTTTTCGAGTCGCTGGTCGCCAGCGTGGTGGCATCTGCCGTCTTCGTCGGCGGCCTCACAGCAGCGTTCGAACGCGGCCATCGCTGATCTCGTTTCGACTGCCTCGGTCCAAACCGATTTGCAAGCCGGTGGCCATTGATTGTGTATGTCCTGGGACACCGTTCGACTCGAATTCCGCGAGGATGTCGCGACGCTTACCATCGACCGATCCGACGCCCTCAACGCGTTAAACGTCGAGACACTCGAGGCGATGGCCGAGGCGATCGAACAGGCCAAAACCGACGGGGCACGCACCCTCGTTCTCACGGGAGCCGGCGAGACGGCGTTCATCGCTGGCGCTGATATCGCCTACATGCAGGAGCTGTCGGTCTCCGGGGCCCGCGAGTGGGGCGAGTTAGGTCACTCGGTCGCAAACGCCCTCGAGTCGTTTCCCGCACCGACGATCGCCGCAATCAACGGCTACGCCTTCGGCGGGGGGTGTGAGATGGCGCTGGCGTGTGATCTGCGCGTCGCCAGTGAATCGGCGGTGATCGGCAACCCGGAAATCGACCTCGGGATCATCCCCGGCTGGGGGGCGACCCAGCGATTGCCCCGACTCGTCGGCGACGAGGCCGCCAGACGGATGATCTACCTCGGCGAGCGTCTCGACGCCGAGAGTGCCGCCGAAGCCGGCCTGGTCGGCGAAGTCGTCCCCGATGAGGACCTCGAGTCGACGGTCTCGGAACTGGCCGATCGGCTGGCCGCCAAACCTGAAGCCGCGATACAGACGGCAAAACGTGCAATCGACCAGCGATACGAGAGCCAGCAGGCGGCTGCGCTGAACTACGAGAAACACGCCTTCGCAGGCCTCTTTGATACCGACGACCAGCGTGAGGGAATGGCTGCGTTCCTCGAGGATCGCGAACCCGAGTTCAACTAACGATTCTCGTTAATCCGGTTTTCACCGTCGTACAACGCAGTCAGGGTCCACATCGGCGTCTGCTCGAGCGGATGATCGAGGTCTATCTCGGCTTGCTCGTCTCGGCTGGCTTGTTTATTTTCGCAAACAACACTTCAGTTATTATCCTCGGTGAAAGCCTCCTGTGAAACCAACGTTTTTGCCACCGCCACTCGCCTACAAAACCATGAAGACGACAGGCGGCTCCGACGTAGCCAAACGCCGGGCGGGCAAGCAGGCGGCTGAGGAGGTCGAAGACGGGTTCGTCGTCGGCCTTGGCACCGGGTCGACGACAGCCCATGCAATCGAAGCGATCGGCGAGGCCGTACGCGAGGGTCTCGACGTCCGGGCCATTCCAACCTCGTTTCAATCGAGACAGTTGGCCCTCGAGGTCTCCATCCCGCTTACGACTCTCGACGCCGTCGACGCTGTCGACCTCGCGATCGATGGCGCAGACCGGGTTCTCGACGACCCCGACTCGAGTGCTGACGGCACGCTGATCAAAGGCGGGGGCGGAGCACACACCCGGGAGAAACTCGTCGATGCGGCCGCCGATCGCTTCGTCGTCGTCGCCGACCCCTCGAAGCTGACCGACCGCCTCGAGGCTCCAATCCCGCTTGAAGTGTTGCCCGATGCTCACAGCGTAGTCGCCGAGGAGGTTCACGACCTCGATGGCGACCCCACCCTCCGGGCGGCCGAAGCCAAAGACGGTCCGGTCGTCACCGATAACGGCAATCTGGTCCTCGACTGTGAGTTTGGACCGATAGCGGACCCCGACGGGCTTGCCACTCGACTTTCGGCGATTCCGGGCGTCGTCGAACATGGCCTGTTCGTCGATCTGGCCGACACAACGTACGTCGGGACGACGGATGGACTCGAAGTGCTCGAGCACTGACTCTCGAGTCACTAGCCCTGACATTGAACCGCCGAGAGGTACTCCTAGCGGTTATCTTAGCTTCCCACTTCCGCGTCCTCGGGTGCGTCTACGGTACCCACGAAGAGTGCAACGACCACGTAGATGACGCCCACCACTCGCATCGCCGGGATGACCCACGATTTCACCTCGAGTTCGTCCGGATTTTCGTAGGTCAGTTCGAGACAGTACGACAGCATCTGTCGTGGAATCGCTGCAAACATGAACCCAATCAGTGCAACGGGGGCACGCAGCGGGGCCGGGAACGACCCGCGAACGGCGAGGGCGATCAGGGCCAGTCCCTCGAGGCGGGCGGCCGGGAGCGTCCATCCGCGTGGGTGTCCCATTTCCGGGTTCTCGAACGCGAGCGATTCGGCAGCGTCGAGGATCCGTCCGGGTGCGAGCACGGAGAGAAGCCCCCATCCGGCTGATACTGCTCGAAGCATGGGAGTTGGTATATCAGCGCACCTGAAAAAGACTACACTGGCAGCGGCAACCGTTCTCGATGGACACGTTTTCAACCACGCCACACATATTACTTCCCAGAGCATTCGATGCCCGAGACATCCGATCGAAAGACAGACCACATTCGAATCATCGAAGAAGAAGACGTCGAAACCGACGGGACGGGCTTTGGCGACATCGAGTTCGTCCACGAGGCACTGCCCGAACTCCACCGCGACGAAATCGATACGACAACGACGCTGTTCGGACACGAACTGTCCGCCCCGATCGTTATCGAGAGCATGACCGGCGGCCACGCCAACACGACGGCGCTCAACCGCGCGCTCGCTGCAGCCGCCCAGGAGACAAACATCGCGATGGGGCTTGGCAGCCAGCGGGCAGGGCTCGAACTCGAGGATGAGGACGTTCTCGAATCGTACACCGTCGTCCGCGACGTTGCACCTGATGCGTTCATATACGGCAACGTCGGCGCAGCACAACTGCTCGAGTACGATGTCGGCGATGTCGAGGAAGCCGTCGAGATGATCGAGGCCGATGCGATGGCCATCCACCTGAACTTCCTCCAGGAAGCCGTCCAGCCCGAAGGCGACGTTGACGGCCGGGGCTGTCTCGAGGCGATCGAACGCGTCGCTTCCGATCTTTCGGTGCCGGTGATCGTCAAGGAGACGGGAAACGGTATCTCCGGCGAGACAGCACGGCGGTTGACCGAGGCCGGTGTCGACGCGATCGACGTCGCCGGCAAGGGTGGGACGACCTGGTCCGGCATCGAGGCCCACCGGGCGGCCGCCGTCGGTGCGAACCGCCAGGAACAGGTCGGGCGGCTGTTTCGGGCTTGGGGCGTTCCAACCGCGATCAGCACGCTCGAGGCGGCGTCGGTCCACGACTGTGTCATCGCAAGCGGCGGCGTCCGGTCGGGACTCGACATTGCCAAGGCGATCGCGCTCGGAGCCCGTGCAGGCGGACTTGCGAGTCCGTTTCTCGCCCCAGCAGGACGTGGTACCGACGCCGTCGTCGACTTGATCGAGACGCTGACCCTCGAGTTCCGAACGGCGATGTTCGTCACCGGCTCGGCGACCGTTGAGGACCTCGCATCGGCCGAGCACGTCATCCTCGGTCGGACCAGGGAGTATCTCGAAGAGCTAGACCGGACCATCGCCTGATTTCTTACGGCTGTGTTTTAGCTGCCAGTAGAGAGTCGCCTACTCAACTCGATACGACCTGCAGGAGAGAAACCAGTGGCTACTCGATCGTAGTGGCGAAAAAATCCGATCCGCAGTGGCGTCCCTTACAGGTCGCGGGGCTGGACCGTCTTCCGGTCGTTTGCTTCCGCACGGCGGGCGGCATCCTCGAGGAGCTGGTCGACTTCCTCGTCGAGGGCATCATAGAAATCCGAAGCGACGTTCTTGTCATCGAGCGCTTCCTTTACGGCGGCTTTGACGATAAGGTCTGCCATACGGTATGTTCGTTCCCGTTTCCTCCATATAAATGTTGTGGTTATGTGTTGAAATACGCTGGATGCAGCGGTTAATTCGACCGTTTCGACGACTCGAGTGACCGGAAAGTATATGTCTAATGAACGGCCCGGGTGCGAACGCGACCGAAAACTCACGAACCTCGCCCTCGCGCGCGCTCTCGGCTGTGCGAGTCGGTTTTCCATACTACAGTCGGGTCGACGGATTCGAATACATCGGGTTCGGACTGTGAGTATGCGCGAACTCCTCGAGGCCGTCGCTGAGGGCACACTCACGCCGGCCCAGGCGGAAGCGAAACTGCGGGGATACGTTACAAACGAAGCGGGCCGATTCGACGCGGCCCGAGAGCACCGACGTGGGATTCCGGAGGCAATCCTTGCAGAGGGCAAGTCGACGGCACAGGTCGTTTCGCTCGCCGATACCGCCCTCGAGACGACTGGTCGGACACTTCTGACCCGCGTCTCAGACGAGCAGGTCGACGCACTCGAGTCGCTACTCGCCGAGTCGTGGCCCGACGCCGACCTCGAGCGACGAGGTTCGACGGTTCGACTCGTGACGCCGGCCTACAAACCCCCATCGCTGGAGGCGACGGTCGGAATCGCGACGGCGGGCTCGGTCGATGCAGTCGTCGCCGACGAAGCCCACGTCGTCTGCATCGATGGCGGCGTGACCGTCGACCGAGTCGACGACATCGGCGTTGCGGCTCTCGATCGGACGCTGGATCAACTCGAGCGCCTCCGAGGAGCCGACATTCTGATCGTTGCCGCCGGCCGTGAAGGGGCGTTGCCGACCGTTATCGCCGGTCTCGTCGAGACGCCAGTAATCGGGCTGCCGGTCTCGAGTGGCTATGGCTACGCCGGTGACGGCGAGGCCGCACTGGCGGGTATGTTGCAATCGTGTACCGTCCTCTCGGTCGTGAACGTCGACGCCGGTTTTGTCGCCGGTGCCCAGGCAACACTCATTGCTCGTGCCGTCGACGCCGCCAGAATGTAGTGGTGACATATCACACGGCATTTCGGAAACCGAAACTAATACTTCCATAACGCAAAAGCCAAACGGTGTTTGGGAAAGCGCTTTTATGTACACCTGGAGTATGTCCGGGTACCGGCTCCGGCCGGTGTGACCAATGCCCAAGTGTAACCATTGCGGCGCGCACGTATCCGAGCGCTTTGCGCGCGTTTTCGCCGACGAGCACGGCGAGATTCACGCGTGTATTAGCTGCTCGGCCAACGCAGGAATCGCGGAAGCAGCAAGAGAACGCGCCCGCGGAACCTGAACCCCTCGAGAATTGCATTCGCAGTACCCACACGCCCCCACAAACGAGACGGTTTTTGTCGGCGGCCGAAAACTCCGACCGATGGCAACGCGACACGTCGTCTACGTCCTCGAGTGTGCCGATGGCACCTTCTACACCGGCTACACGACCGATCTACAGCGGCGCATCGACGAACACAACGACGGCAACGGCGCAAAGTACACCCGCGGCCGGACGCCCGTGAGGTTACTGTATCACGAACGCTATAACTCCCGGTCGGCTGCGATGAGCCGGGAGTACAAAATCAAACAGTTGAGCCGACGCGAGAAAGAACGGCTCGTCGGCTTCGAGTGATCCCGGAGACCGTCGCCGTAACATACGGTAATCGCCCAAAAGCCCGACACCTACGACCGACATGTCCGCTAGATCGGACGAGTCTCGACGCTATTTTCGAGTTCGAGTACCGAAAAACCAATAGTTCGAACACACTTCGACCAAACTATCATGGATCTCGACGATCTCAAACAGCCGGAGTATACAGGCGAGAACCGATGTCTGCCATGTACAGTAGTCAACCTCGCGATTGCCGCCGTGGTCGGCTGGCTCGTCGCCCGCCGGAACCGAGTCGCCGGCGTCCTCGCGGTCGGTATTTCCGTCGCGCTCATTTACCTCCGTGGCTACCTCGTTCCTGGTACACCGACGCTTACGAAACGATACCTGCCGGCGTCGGTCCTTCGGGCGTTCGGCAAAGAACCGAAACCAGACCTCGCCAGCGGATTCGGCGGCGTTTCTGAGCCGGCACACAAATCGCCTGGGAGGACGGAACCCGAGACAGCAGACGATAATCTCGAATCGTCCGTAACGGTCTCGGGCGAACGTGGTGATTCGAGTCCCTCCGACGGCGTTTCGGACGCCCAATCCCCGGAGGTCGACGAGGGAACGGCCATCCCCGACCTCGAGGCGTATCTCCTCGAACACGACGTGGTCGAACCCTGTGAGGAAATCGACGACCTTTGTCTCACCGAGGCGTTCGAGGATGCCTGGTTCGCCGAGATGGAGACAGTCGACGAGGCGGGTCTCGACGCCAAAGTAGTAATCGAAGCAGTCGGCTTCGACACCGACCCCGAAACGTTCGAAATTGACACCCGCGACGACGTGCAGGTGCTGACCGGCGAGCACGGGATGGCCGGCCGGTGGCCCTCTCGAGCGGCGTTGCTCGCCGATGTCGCCGCCGGCCGTGTCCTCGAAGAGCGGATACCACGCTGGTCCGAACAAGAACCCGAGGTCAACGGACAGCTGTTGAACGCGTTGCGGATGTTTTTAGAACGCTGTCCGAGCGGCGGCGATGTAGAGATGGGCGAGAAAGTCGTCGAATCCTGCTGTAGTTCACACGACGTGTTCGCGGTCACCTGCGAGGAAACGGGCGAGCGACTGTTCGAGCAGCGAATCGACGACCTCGAGCCATAACGACGACACCTGGCCGCGGACTGGTTCCCCATCGGCCCCGGCCGTATAGACCCGACCGTGTCCGAGCGAGGAGTCCGGTAATCCTGTCGTGTTAACGTCGCTTTTTTCGCGGATGCGGTTGATACGGACGTATGGACACAATCAGTTTCGGCACCGATGGGTGGCGAGCAACGCTCGACGAGTTCACTACACCGCGCGTGCGAATGGTCGGACAGGCCGTCGCGACGTACTTACACGATGAGGGTCGTGAGGGGACCATCGTCGTCGGCTACGACGCCCGCAAGAGTTCACGCGGCTTCGCCGAGGAACTGGCCCGGGTCCTGTGTGCCAACGGCTTCGACGTGATCGTTCCCGAACGTGACCGCCCGACACCGCTGGTCGCCCACGCCATCGTCGAACGCGACTTACTCGGCGGCTTTGCTATCACCGCCTCACACAACCCACCGGAGTACAACGGGGTCAAGTTCATTCCCGACGATGGCGCGCCAGCACTTCCCGAGGTAACAGACGCCATCGCCGAGCGTCTGGCCGAACCCGACCCTCTGCCGGAAGCAGAACACGGCCAGGTCGAGGAAGTCGACCTCGTGACACCACATGCCGACGCCGCCATCGACCTCGTCGAGTCGATCACCGGCACCGTCTCCCTCGAGGGACTTCCTATCGCCTACGACGCGATGTACGGCAGCGGCCGCGGGACGACTGATGCCTTACTCGAGCGAGCCGACGCCTCCGTCGAACGGTTGCGCTGTGAGCAGGACCCAACCTTCGGCGGCGGCGCACCCGAACCCGCCGCGGAGAATCTCGAGGAACTGATCGACCACGTCACCGACCCCGAACAGGAGGCCGACATCGGTATCGCCAACGACGGCGACGCCGACCGACTCGCCGTCGTTACGGCCGAGCGTGGCTACCTCGATGAGAACCTCTTTTTTGCCGCCCTGTATGATTACTTACTCGAGGATGATTCCGGTGGTGTCGTTCGGTCGGTCTCGACGACGTTTCTCATCGACCGGATTGCGGAGGCCCACGGCGAGGACGTTCACGAGGTTCCCGTCGGCTTCAAGTGGGTTGCCCAAGCGATGACCGACCCCGAGGTGATCGTCGGTGGCGAGGAATCGGGCGGCTTTACCGTCCGTGGGCACGTCCGCGAGAAAGATGGCGTCTTGATGGCGTTGCTCGCCGCAGCGATGCACGTAGAGGAACCACTCGATGACCGCGTCGACCGCCTGCTCGAGACCCACGGTACCGTCGTCCAGGACAAAATCAGCGTCGAGTGTCCTGACGACCAGAAACCCCGCGTCCTCACAGACCTCGAGGACGAAATCCCCGAGACGGTCGCGGGAGCGAGTATCTCCGGTGTCAACACCGCCGACGGCTTCAAACTCCAGCTTGCCGATGGCTCCTGGCTGTTGGTTCGTCCGAGCGGCACCGAACCCGTCCTTCGGGTCTACGCCGAGGCCGAAGACGAGGACCGACTCGAAGAACTGCTTGCCGCCGGCAAATCGCTCGTCGAACCGCTTGTCTGATAAACTGCCGGTTGACGGTCGAATCCCACGCCCAGGACGGCGATCCTACCGCCTCTGGCTTCGGTCATCCCTTCGGGGTGACCTCGAAGGTAGCTCGTTTCCCCCGCAGATGATCGGCCATCGCTAAGACGATTGGCACTGCCCAGAGTGTGGCGTAAACGGCCTGTGTGATCGGATTCGAGATCAGATAGTATCTGAGCTTCTGTCGACGGCTTTCGAAGATGACTGCCTCGCGGACGGTGAGGTAGGTCAACAGGCTATAATAGATCCAGACGATTCCGTTGAATACCACCAGTACCCAGATACCGGTGTGTAGTGATGGCGGATTTCCCGTGAGGGTAAGCCAGAGGACCAACGCCCCGACGGGAAGACCAACGACGTTGATCAGCGAAATCGACTGGTTGGCGATGGTTGCGGTTAGAAACTGCATCCGTGCACGAAGACTCCAGCCATCCACACTGACGTACTCGTATGGCCCCCGAACCCAGCGGCGTTTCTGTCTGACCCAGTCCCGGTAGCGACTCGGACAGGTATCCTGAATATAGCGGTCGATGATCCCGAGCGTGTACCCTTTCGAATACGCCGTAAGCCCCAGAGTCATATCCTCCGTCGCCGCATCGATCTGCCACTTACCGATATCGTACAACGTTCCTGCCTCGAGGAAATACCCCTTGCCGAGTAGCTGATAGGGTCCGTTGGTCGCCCGAGCGTAGGCAATCCCCGACCAGGCAGCGATCCCCATCGACTCCAACAGGGCCAATAGTCCATCGTCGATGTTTCGGACGGTCTGTTTTGCCTGGACGATATCGTTGCTCTCGAGCATCGCCACGCCCAGCGCGAACGTATCCTCGGGAACTAGCGTATCCGAATCAAACACCGTGATCACGTCGCGAGAATCGAACGGCAACACGCTGAACGCGTAGGTCAACGCCGCTGCCTTCGTCCGACTGACCTGGTGGCCCCCAAGCACCCACTTGCCCGGGGCCTGGTCGAACTCGAGGACATCGTGGTCGACCGCCACCGTCGTAACGTCGGTCGTCCCGTCCATCCAGTCGCCGACCGCCTCGAGCAGCGCCGGCACCGTCGGATCGTCGTCCTCGTAGATAATAAACGCATGAAGACACTCGGTTGGATACGTCTGTCCGAAGACGTTCTCGAGCGTCTCGATGAGGATCTCTGGGTGCTCGCGGTAGACCGGAATGAGGACGTGTACGTCGGGTAGTTTCCTCCCACGGGCTTCACCCGTTTGCGCGACGTCGACCGCTCCCGTCCTATCACCCTCGGTTGGTCTGGGGTGACTGTCACCACCTCCGTCGGTACCGACAGCGACCAGTTCTGCCAGCAGGGACATCTCTTCGGTGTCGATATCGTCATTCGAGTGGTAAAACACGAACACGGCCATCGCGAGATTGACCACGAAATAACAGACCTGGGTCAAGACGAACAACGCCAGGATCCACTCGAGCAACATACCATATAATGGATAGAACAGTATAAAAGACTGCCTTGCTTAATACACTCTCTTGGTTCGTTACCGACCTCGAGATGCGACTGGCCCGTTTGATAGGATGGCTGTCTGCCGGTGATTGTCCCGGCGAGATCGGCAATCACCGGGACGAGACAACAGCCATCGGTACCAGAGAACTCCGGACGAGCGGAAGGCACAAACAGGGAGATAGCTGCTACTGTGCGTACAACGAATAGGCGATGATGACGAACCCCGCAAGGACGAGCAAACTCTCGAGGAGAATGCCCGTCGCAAGCGGCATACCGACCAACTCGGTCAACAGTCCTGCAAGCACTAGCCCAAGGGTTACCAGCCCGAACCCGCCCGCGAGATACCCCAGCGCGCGCTGTCTGGTCCGTCGATACGCTTTGAACGCAAAGTACGTAATAACGCCCCCAACCACGAGGACGAGTGTCTTTACAATTGCGAGCGCAATCGCCAGTTCCGGTGTTTCGCCGTGCATGCTCACGTCTCCTTTCGCACCTCCGACCACAACTCAGCCAACCGTTCGTCGGCCGTTCGGGCCGGTCGCTCGATGTCGACCGATAGCTCCCGGCCTTCGTCTAACCCCAGGGTAATCTCATCAAACGCCACCGTATACTTGCTTGCGTGGTGGCCATCACGTCTAATCTCGGTCGATTCCTCGAGTAACGTCGCCTCGGTCAGCAACTCGAGTTTTCGGTACA